>SKPV01000012.1 GCA_007119345.1 Halovivax sp. | reverse complement strand
TCGTCGATCAGTCGCGGTCGTCGGGGCGACCGGTCGTCGATCAGTCGCGGTCTTCGACTGATCGCGTTCGCCGGGGCGACCGGTCGTCGATTCGGGGTCGGTGGACGATCGGTGCGGTGGCATCGTCGTTCGAGCGTCGCTGTTCCGATCGTCGATCGGGCCTCACGCCGCGAACAATCGATCGAGCCTTCCGTCGCGGGTCGACGATCGCCGAACGGACCCGACTGGGCGATTGATTGGGTTTATACGACGGGACTGCCAATCCCGTTACCATGACCGAGGAGGCCCAGCAGGCCCTCGAGGACTTCGGCGCCGATTCCGATCCACGGCCGGCCGAGGAGGCCGCCCACGTCGCGGGCAACGGGGGCGGAACGGCCGCCGAACTCGTCGACCCGACGCGGGAGACGCTCCCGGCGGCCGACGGCGAGCTCGATCTGGCGGTGATGCAAGTCGACTACACGATCGCCGGCCGCGGCGACGAGGAGCGCCCCGTGGTCCACGTCTTCGGCCGGACGGCAGACGGCGAGCTGGAACACGTCCAGGTGGTCGGCTTTCGCCCGTACTTCTACGCGCCGTCGTCCGCCGTCTCGGACGAGCGACTGTCCGGATACGAACGGATCACCGGCTGGGAGGAGACCGACGAGAACGACGAGCCCTACGAGAGTATCCGTGGCGAACGGTTGACCAGAATCCACGGGCAGACGCCCCGCGACGTCGGACAAATCAGAGACGAGTTCGATCACTACGAGGCGGACATCCTGTTCCCGAACCGATTTCTCATCGACAAGGACGTCCGCAGCGGGATTCGAGTCCCCGAGCGACGGGGCGAAGACGACTCGCTGATCGTCCCACACGACGAGGTGACGGCCGTCGACGTCGACGCTCGTCCGCGGGTGTGCACCTTCGACATCGAGGTGGACGACCGCTCCGGCTTTCCGGAAGACGGTGAAGAACCGATCATCTGCCTGGCGAGCCACGACTCCTACCGCGACGAGTACATCCTCTGGCTGTACGAGGCGCCGGTCGGGGACGGGGAGATTCCCACCGATCTCGACGGATACGAGCCGATCGAGGGCGAGATCGGCCACGAGGTCCGTACCTACGAGGAGGAGGGCGCGATGCTCGAGGCGTTCGTGGACTACGTCGACGAGACTGACCCGGACGTGATGACGGGCTGGAACTTCGAGGACTTCGACGCGCCGTACTTCCTCGACCGCCTCGAGGAGGTCGACGGCCCCCACCACGACTACGATCTGAATCCCGACAGGCTGTCGCGCGTGGGGGAGGTCTGGCGGAGCGGTTGGGGCGGACCGGACGTGAAAGGCCGGGTCGTCTTCGACCTGCTCTACGCCTATCAGCGCCGCGTCTTCACGGAGCTCGACTCCTACCGACTCGACGCCGTCGGCGAGGCCGAACTCGGCGTCGGAAAGGAGCGCTACCCGGGCAAGATCGGCGACCTCTGGGAGGACGATCCAACCCGGTTGCTCGAGTACAACCTCCGGGACGTCGAACTCTGCGTCGAGCTCGACCGCCAGCAGCAACTGATCGCGTTCTGGCGGGAGATGGCGACCTTCGTCGGGTGCAAGCTGGAGGACGCGCCGACCCCTGGCGACGCCGTCGACATGTACGTCCTCCACAAAGCCAACGACCGGTGGGCGCTCCCCTCGAAGGGCCAGCAGGAAGCCGGCGACGAGTACGAGGGCGGGGCGGTCTTCGATCCGATCACGGGCGTCCGCGAGAACGTGACGGTGCTCGACCTGAAGAGCCTGTACCCGATGTGCATGGTGACGATCAACGCGTCGCCCGAAACCAGGGTCGATCCGGACGAGTACGACGGCGAGACGCACGTCGCGCCGTCGGGGACGCACTTCCGGGCCGAACCCGACGGCGTCATGCGGGAGATGATCACCGAGTTGCTCGCCGCACGCGAGGAGAAGAAATCCCGCCGGAACGAGTACGAGCCGGGCACCCCCGAGTACGAGCAGTTCGACCGCCAGCAGGGGGCGGTGAAGGTGATCATGAACTCGCTGTACGGCGTCTCCGGCTGGGAGCGATTCCGACTGTACGACAAGGAGGCGGCCGCCGCGATCACCGCCACGGGCCGGGAAGTCATCGAGTTCACCGAGACCGCGGCGACCGAGCTGGACCACACCGTGGCATACGGCGACACGGACTCGGTCATGCTCGAGCTCGGTCCCGAGGTCTCGGCGGCGGAGGCCATCGAGCAGTCCTTCGAGATCGAGGAGTACATCAACGACCGCTACGACGACTTTGCGCGCGAGGAATTGAACGCCGACGAGCACCGCTTCCAGATCGAGTTCGAAAAGCTCTACCGGCGGTTCTTCCAGGCGGGCAAGAAGAAACGCTACGCCGGCCACATCGTCTGGAAGGAGGGCAAGGACGTCGACGACATCGACATCACCGGCTTCGAGTACCAGCGCTCGGACATCGCCCAGATCACCAAGGAGGTCCAGCACCGCGTGATCGAGATGATCGTCCGCGAGGGCGACGTCGAAGCCGTCGAGGAGTACGTCCACGGGATCATCGAGGAGTTCCTCGCGGGGGAGGTCTCGCTCGACGAGATCGCCATCCCCGGCGGCATCGGAAAGCGTCTCACCGAATACGAGACGGATACCGCGCACGTGCGGGGTGCGAAGTACGCAAACCTGCTGCTGGGCACCAATTTCCAGCGCGGCAGCAAGCCAAAGCGCGTCTACCTCGATCGGGTCCACGACGACTTCTTCCAGCGCGTCGAATCCACGGAAGGGCTCGATCCGGCCGACAACGCCATCTACGAGGAATTCAAGCGCAACCAGGACGTCGTCTGCTTCGAGTACGAGGACCAGATTCCAGCGGAGTTCGAGATCCACTACGAGAAGATGCTCGAGAAGACGCTCCAGGGACCGATCGAGCGCATCCTCGAGGCGCTCGACATCTCGTGGGAGGAGGTCAAGAGCGGGCAGGAGCAGACCGGCCTGGACAGCTTCTTCTGAGACGGGGCCGGGCGAGATATCGACCCCGGATCGGGCGGGGTATTACGCTCACCCCCCGCTCGGCGATGCTCGAACGGAAAATAATTTTTGTCGATCGACAACCGTGGTGGCCAGAATACGAAACCATTATGGGTCGCACGGGCCACCCTCTAGACGACGAGACATATGGCACGACTGGAACTCAACAACCTGCACGCGGCGGTCGCTGACGGCGGTGAGAAGATCCTCCGGGGGGTCGACCTCGAGGTCGAATCCGGCGAGATCCACGCGCTGATGGGGCCCAACGGGAGCGGCAAGTCCACGACGGCGAAGATCATCGCGGGCCACCCGGCCTACGAGGTCACCGAGGGAGAGGTACTGATCCACCTCGACGAGGACGAGTTCGGCGAGGACTTCGAGATTCCCGAGGACAAGCGGACCTGGGACGTCCTCGAGCTGGAGCCGAACGAGCGCGCCGCGCTCGGCATCTTCCTCGGCTTCCAGTACCCGGCCGAGATCGAAGGCGTCACGATGTCGAACTTCCTTCGGACGGCCCTAAACGCCAAGCTCGACGAGCGCGAAGAGCTCTTCGAGGACGAGGACGAGGACGCCGACGACGCCGACGACGACGTCGGCTACGAAACCTCGCCGATGGAGGGTCCCGCGGACGAGGGCGAAGTCGGCGTCGCCGAGTTCCAGCAGCTCCTCCAGGAGAAGATGGAGCAGCTGGACATGGACGAGAAGTTCGCCCGCCGATACCTCAACGCCGGCTTCTCCGGCGGCGAAAAGAAGCAAAACGAGGTCCTCCAGGCCGCCGTGCTCGAGCCCTCGGTCGCCGTCCTCGACGAGATCGACTCGGGGCTCGACATCGACCGCCTGCAGGACGTCTCCGACGGCATCAACGCGCTGCGCGACACCCAGGGCACCGGCATCCTCCAGATCACCCACTACCAGCGGATCCTCGACTACGTCGAGCCCGACCGCGTCCACGTCATGCTCGACGGCGAGATCGCCATGAGCGGCGGGCCGGAACTGGCCGAGAAGTTAGAGGAGAAGGGCTACGACTGGGTCCGCGAGGAAGTGTACGAGACGGCGTAACCGAATTTGACTAGACAAACCGTCTTAACGCTAGAGCCGTAACCTACACCCAACACACACCATGAGCTCAGAACAAGACCACCTACAAGAGACCGACACCGAGGAGCGCTTCGCGTTCAAGAACGAACACAAGGCGGCGCTCGCCGCGGAGAAGGGTCTCAACGAAGAGACGATTCGGCTCATCTCGGAGGACAAGAACGAGCCCGAGTGGATGCTCGAACGGCGTCTCCGGGCGCTGCGGCTGTTCCAGGAGATGCCGATGCCGACCGACTGGCCCGGACAGCCGGACCTCTCCGAGGTCGACGTCGACGAGATCGTCCCCTACATTCGCCCGGACGTCGAGGCTCGCGAGGGGACCGACGACTGGGAGAACCTCCCCGAGGAGATCAAGGACACGTTCGACAAGCTCGGCATTCCCGAAGCCGAGAAGAAGGCGCTCTCGGGCGTCGGCGCGCAGTACGAGTCCGAGATCGTCTACCAGAACATGCAAGACCAGTGGGAGGAGAAGGGGGTCATCTTCAAGAACCTGGACCAGGCGGTCCAGGACCACCCCGAAATCGTCAAGGAGTACTTCATGACGACGTGCGTCCCGCCGAGCGACAACAAGTTCGCGGCGCTCCACGGCGCGGTCTGGTCCGGCGGCTCGTTCGTCTACGTCCCCGAGGACGTGACGGTCGAGATGCCCGTCCAGGCGTACTTCCGGATGAACTCCGAGGGGATGGGCCAGTTCGAGCACACGCTCATCATCGCGGAACGAGGCTCGGAGGTCCACTACATCGAAGGCTGTTCGGCGCCGAAGTACTCGGCGTTCAACCTCCACAGCGGGGGCGTCGAAGTCTTCGTGAAGGAGGACGCCCACGTCCAGTACTCGACGGTCCAGAACTGGTCGCGCAACACCTACAACCTGAACACCAAGCGCGCGATCGTCGAAGAGAACGGCACGATGGAGTGGGTTTCGGGCAGCATGGGATCGAAGGCGACCATGCTCTACCCGTGCTCGATCCTCAAGGGCCGCGGCGCGACGGACACCCACATCACCATCGCGTTCGCCGGCGAGGGCCAGGACATCGACACCGGCGCGAAGGTCTACCACAACGCGCCCGACACGAAGTCGACGATCGAGTCCAAGTCGATCTCGAAGGACGGCGGCCGCACCAACTACCGCGGCCTCGTCCACATCGCCGACGGCGCCGAGAACTCGAGCACGGCCGTCGAGTGTGACGCGCTGATGTTCGACAACGAGTCGACCTCGGACACCATGCCGTACATGGAGATCGAGGAGTCGAAGGTCGACGTCGCCCACGAGGCCACGGTCGGCAAGATCGGCGACGAGGACATCTTCTACCTCCAGTCGCGGGGACTGGACGACGACGACGCCAAGAAGATGATCGTCGCCGGCTTCATCGAGCCGATCACGGAGGAACTGCCGATTGAGTACGCGGTCGAGCTCAACCGACTCATCGAGCTCGAGATGGAGGGAAGCCTCGGGTAACCCCGGGATCAGACATGAGCACGCAGGTACACGCAAACCTCACCGACGACCAGGTACGCCAGATCAGCGCCGACCTAGACGAGCCCGAGTGGCTCCTCGAGACGCGCCTCGACGCCCTCGAGGCCCTCTCCGAGCTCGAGATGCCGGACGTCATTCGGACGCCCGGGCGCGACTGGACGAACCTCTACGCGCTCGACTTCGACGAGCTCGTCGATCCGCTGAACGCCGCCGAGGAGAAAGAGCTGGTCGGCGCCGACGACGTGGTCGTCACCTCGATCGCGGAAGCCGTCGCCGACGACGAGTACGCGGAGATCGTCCGCGAACACTTCGGCACCGTCGTCGACCCCACGGAGAACTACCTCACGGCCCTCTCCACGGCGCTGTTTTCCTCCGGGACCTTCGTCTACGTTCCGGAAGGGGTCGCCGCCGAGGACGTGAAGATCCGCACCGAGATGAACTCCCGGTCGCTGTTCAACTACACGCTCGTCGTGGCCGAGGAGTCGTCCTCGGTGACGATCCTGGAGCGCCAGTACAGCGGCGAATCCGACGAGGACGACCGCTACTACAGCGCCATCGTCGAGGTCGTCGCCGGCGAGAACGCCAACGTCCAGTACGGCTGGCTGCAGAACCTCGACGAGAACACGTACAACTACACCCTCAAGCGCGGCGACGCCGACACCTACGGCACGATCAACTGGATCGAAGGCAACATCGGCTCCCGCCTGACGAAGTCCGCCGTCGAGACGGAGCTCAACGGGAGCGGCTCGGAGAGCCAGATCGTCGGCGCCTTCTTCGGACACGAGGACCAGCACTTCGACGTCAACTCCCGCGTCTGGCACCGGAACGAGCACACGACGGCCGATCTCGTCACTCGCGGAGCTCTCGACGACGAAGCGCGATCGGTCTACGAGGGCGTCCAGGACGTCGGCCGGGACGCCTGGGACACGAGCTCGTACCAGCGCGAGAACACGCTGATGCTCTCGGACGAGTCCGAAGCCGACGCGAGTCCGAAGCTCATCATCAACAACCACGACACGGAGGCGAGCCACTCGGCGACCGTCGGCCAGGTCGACGCCGAGGAGCTGCTGTACATGGCCTCCCGGGGCATCCCGGAGAAGCAGGCCACCGACATGCTCGTCGAGGGGTTCTTCGTGCCCGTCCTCGAGGAGATCGCCGTCGACGAGTTCCGCGAGGATCTCGAGGAGCTGATCCGCCAGCGGCTGGCCGAGTAAACCGGCTCACGCCCGCGGCGAACACGACTTTTCGAGGCAACGATCCGACGGTACGCTCTCGAGCGACGACCGTCCACGGCTCGTCTCGAAGACGAATCCGTCCATCGAACGACGACCGTGACGACGAGGGTTAGCGTACCCGCAGTCGAACGGCCGAACGACGCGAACGAGAGCGAACGGAATTCGAGGCCGCGGGTCGACCCCTGGATATTCCGGAGCGTCTGACGGACATTTTAGTAGGGGTACGGCGTAGACCGGTTCGATGCGGACACTCTCGGTCGAACTCGACGAGGAGACGGTACGATCGCTCGAAGCCGAACGGCGACGGGCCGGTTTCGAGAGCCGTTCGGCCTACCTCCGCTGGATCGTCGAACGCCGCGGCTCGCTCGATGCGGCGGAGACCGATCGCGACGTCCGCGAGGCGGACGCGGGCGAACGGATCGCCACCCTCGAGTCGCGTCTCGAGGCGATCGAGAACGCCCTCGATCGCGACGAAGCGCCGGCGTCGACGACGACCGACGGATCGAGGGTGGGAGAGGAGCCGGGCGACGGTAGGACCGTCGAGGACGAGCCGGCCAGCGCATTGACCGTCGGAGACGAACCGGCCAGCGGATCGACGGTCGAGGGCGAGCCGAGCGACGTGACCGCCAAGGATGACGGCGACACCTCGTCCGAGCCGGCGACGCGCGCGACGGCGAAAGCCGACGGTGGATGGACCCGGGCGGAGCAGGGCGGATCCGATTCGACCCGGACCGGATCGTCGCCGACGGACCCGGCGACCGCGGGGATCAGCTCGATGAACCTGACGCCCGAGCGGGTCGAACGGATCCGCGACGAATCGCTCGCACGCGACGCCGGCGTCCTCGGCTCGGTGGGGGACGAACGACTGGACGAGCTGTCCCGACGGGCGGTGGCGAGCACCCGGGAACGGCTCGATCGCGAGGTCGAGACCGGACTCACGTATCGCTCGACGACCGGACTCGCTGACGACGCCGGGACCGTCCGGCCGGGCGAGGACGTGACCGACCTCCACACCCTGTCGGTCCCCGGCCGTTCGGAGGAGATCATCGAGCGAAGACGCGAGCTCGCGGGCCGGGCGGTCGCGTTCCTGCGAGACCACGGCCCGGCCCGGAAGTCGGACCTCGTCGAGGCCCTCCACGAGGAGCACCCGGCGGGGTACGACTCGGTCGGCGGCTGGTGGCGCTGCCTCAAAGGCGCGCTCAAGCAGGTCGACGCCGTGTCGGGCGGCGACGGGACGCGCATCTGGCGATACGACGGGTGACGGGCGACGATCTCTCGGGCGCGAGCACGCTTCGATCGCGGGATCGGCGGAGAACTCGGAGCGGACGGATCGACGTCAGTTGCAACGTTTTAGTAGTGGAACGCGTTACGTTGTGACAATGCGGAAGATCACCGTCAAATTGGACGAGAAGACGGCCGCTGCACTCGACGCAGAGCGACAGCTGCTCGGGTTCGACGCCCCCGAAACCTACGTCCGCTGGATCGTCGAGCACAGGGGATCGATCGACGGTGATCGCCACGCGGTAGACGGTGGGCCCGCGGTCGGAACTCGCCTCGACGATCTCGAAGCTCGCCTCGACGAGCTGTCCAGGGCGCTGGCAGGGACCGAATCCGCTCGAACGGCAACCCCCGAGCGACCGCCCGGAAACCGCGGAGGGTCGGACCCGGCCCCACCCGCCAGTTCTAGCGATCGATCCGAACCCCGTGCCACCGAGGGCGGCGAGAACGCGGAAAAGTCCCCGGTGACGGCGGAGCGGCCGTCGCGGGTCGCCGGAAACCGACCATCCCGAACCGACGCGGGAGACGCGGAGTGCAGATCCTCCGACGGTGAGGAGGGGATCGAAACGGCCGAGGGCGGGAGCGAGCCGGCTCAGGACGGGTCCGAGCAAGCACAGGCCGAGATCGAGCCGACGAACCGAGGATCGGCGGCGGTCGACGACGACGGCGGACTCTCGATGCACCTGACCCCGGAACGGGTCGCGCGGATCAGGGATCCCGACGTCGAAGACGACGCCGGCGTCCTCGGAAACGTCGAGATGCACCGGTTCGACGAACTCGCCGGGCGCCTTGGCGAAACCCGGGTGCGGCGTAGCCGCGACGACGGGGCCGAGGAGCGCGAGACCTCCTGGACCGGGCTCTCGGGGGCCGGTGCGCTTCCGGGGGAGGATATCGTCGATCTGGAATCGATCGACGTCCCGGGGCGGTCCGAAGAGCGCGTGGGGAAGCGCCGACGACTGGCGGGACGGGCCATCTCCTACCTGCGGACCAACGGCACCGCGAAGAAGGGCGACTTCGTCGACGCGCTGTACGAGGAGTGTCCGGCCGAGTACGACTCGCCCGACGGCTGGTGGCGCTGCGTGAAGGGGGCGCTCAAACAGGTCGACGTCGTGGAGGGCGGCGACGGCTCTCGCATCTGGCGGTACACCGGCTGAGTGCGGATCCGGTCGACCGCGTTCGCTCAGTCGGCGACGTCGTGTTCGCGCTGAACGACGAGAACCGGCCCGAGAAACCGTTCTGCGACCTGTTTCGACGGCATGCCGAAGACGAACGTCGCCACCGACGGGTCGCTCTCGCCCATCACGACGGCGTCGTACCCCTCGGCGACCGTCGCGATCCGATCGACTCCGGCCTCGGCGGCGTCGTCGACGGCGAGCTCGACGGCAGATTCGTCGATTCCTCGCTCGAACAGCGTGTCGGCGATCCCGTCGAGAAACGTCTCCGCGTCTTCGGTCGTTTCGTCCTCGACCAGTCCGTGGTAGAGCGTGATCGAGACGCCGGTCCCGGCGAAGAGGCCGGCGACGAGGGTCGCGATTCGATCGACGCCGACGGTTCCGCGAACGGCGACGAGGACGTCTTCGGGCGGTTCGCACGCGTTCGGAACCAGGACCGCCAGGCAGTCGTGTTCGGCGAGGACCCGGTCGAGCGTCTGCTGTTCGGAGTGGGTGAACACGAGCCGACGCTCGACCGTCGCGCCGGCGTCGGCGAGGGAGCCCTCGAACTGGCCGAGCTTGCGCTGGGCGCGATCTTCGAACTGGATCCGCGCCTGTCCGGGCGGCGTTTGCTCGGGGAGCACGTGGTAGCCCAGCAGGACCACGTGCGCGTTTGCGAGGAGTTCGGGGACGCCGTCGGGGAGCGTCTCTCCCTCGAGCACCTCGATCGGTACCAGCACTGACGGTCGGTCGTCGGTCGAGTTCGTCGGTTCGGTCATGGATTCATCACGGTCCGGTGAAGTCTGCGGCACGATCAGAACGCACCCCGGAGGTCGACGTCGGCGGCGTAGTAGCGGTACCACAGGTAGGCGGCGACCATGATCGCGGCGCCGACGGCGATCGACGCGGGGTCCATGAACGCGATCAGTCCGAAACTCGCGACCGCGCCGGTCGCGGGGAGATAGGGGTATCCCGGCGTCCGGAACGTCGGATCGTACCACTCCGGCGAGCGACGACGGAGGAGCAAGAGCGCGACGCACATCAGTCCGTACATGATCAGGTGGAGAAACGACGCCACCTCCGCGAGCAGCCGAACCTGGCCGGTCGCGGTGAGCACGAGGATGGGACCGCCCGCGAGTCCGAGCGCGACGTGGGGCGTGCCGTAGCGGAGGTTGACGTCGCCGGCCCGTCGGGGGAGCAAGGCGTCCCGGCTCAGCGCGTACACCGTCCGGGAGGAGCTGAGGATCGACGCGTTCGCGCTCGAAAACGTCGCGAGCAACCCGCCGATCAGGATCAGGACGGCCCCCGGGAGGCCGGCGAGCTCTCGAGCGACCTCGACGACGGCCGTTTCGCCGGCGGCCTCGAGGCCCTCGCTGCCCACGAGGCTCGTCGAGACGAAGATCGTCACGACGTAGAAGATCCCGACCAGCACCACCGATCCCACCATCGCCAGCGGCAGATTCCGGCTCGGTTGCTTGATCTCGCCCGCGACGGTCGCGACCTGCGCGAATCCCAGGTAGGACGTAAAGACGAGCGCGGCGGTCGTCAGGACCGGGAGGTACCCCTGCGGGAAGAACGCCTCCGGCGTCGTCGGCTCGCCGATGAAGCCGACGGCGTCGAGGGAGCCGTGGGTCAGGAACCCGGTCAGTATCACGAGCAAGATCACGACGACCACGTTCTGGATCTTGGCCGTGTTCTCCGTTCCGGTGACGCTGATGGCCGTCAACGCGACCCCGAACGCGACGCCGAGAATCGCGGGATCGACGCCGACGCCGAGTCCGACCTCGGCGAAGACGGCCGCGACGTACTCGCCCAGACCGACCAGGTAGAACGCCGAGGCGAAGACGAGCCCGAGCCAGAGGCCCAGACCGACGATGGCGCCGAATCCGGTGTCCATGCTCCGGGAGATGAAGAAGTAGCCGCCTCCCGAGCGGGGCATCGCCGTCGCGAGCTCCGAGGTCGGGAGCGCGACGAGCATCGCGATGACGGCGCCGATCCCGAACGACAGCGCCGCGGCCGGACCCGCCTCACCGGCCGCGAGGCCGGGGAAGACGAAGATGCCGGCACCGATCATCGTGCCGATGCCGATCGCCAGCCCGCCGACCAACCCGATCGTCCGCTCCAGTTCCGTTCCCTCGTCGTGAACGGTGACCTCGGCTTCGGCGTCGGGATCGCCCAGCAACGGTTCCTCGCCGGCGACGTTCGTCGACGCCTCCTCTCCCGGCGTCACGTCGTCCATACGGCTGCAATCGAAGGCGACTGACAAATGTGTACCGCCGACCGGCGATTCGACGGCCGGAGTTCGGGACGGATTCGGTCCACGTTCGCGGACAGTGAGTGGTTCCAGCCAGACAGCCGGTCCGCGTTTCCGGCCTTCCTCGCGCTCGCCGATCGGTCCCGGTAGCGCTGGCGGACGGGGGAAGTTAAGTGCGCCCCCGCCCCACCAACCGACATGAGCCTGGGACAGCGCGTGGCGACCGACCGCCAGCTCACCCGGTTGCTCCAGATCGGGGCCGTGCTGGAAGAGGTCGTCGAGTCGCGCGCCGCCCACCACCTCGAGACGCTGCCGGACGAGGAGCGCGGGGCGATCGACGACGACGTCGAGGCGCTCCTCGCGGAGGCGACCGAGGAGTCGGCCGAACACCGCGAACGCCTGGAGGCGCTGATCGACGAACTCGACGCGGAGACGGTCCCCTACGAGGAGATCAACGCGCTGGTCGACGCGCGGTATGGTCCGCCGGAGGACACCGACGGGGTGCTCTACGATCAGCTGTGTAACGAAGAAACCGCCTACAAGTTCTACGACGACCTCATAGAGGCGATCGAGGCCTCGGACGCGACGTTCGCGATCGACCGCGACCGGCTCCTGGAGACGTTGCGGGAGATTCGGGAGGAAGAAAAGGAGGGCGTCCAGGACGTGACGGAGATCATGGAGCGCAGAGCATGAACGGGAGGACGCGACGACGGGCGGAGGTGAGCCGGCGATGAACACCGCGGATCAGTACCTCAAAGCGATCTACCTCGCCCAGCGAGTGGAGGACGGCCCGGCCTCGACGGGCCGGCTCGCCGAGATGCTCGACGTCAGCCCCGCCAGCGTCAACGAGATGGTCGGCAAACTCGAAGATCGCGGCCTCCTCGACCACGAGAAGTACAAGGGCGCGACGCTGACGGACGAAGGGATCGAACGCGCCCACGACGCCCTCACGACGTACTGTATCATCGAGCGATTCCTGGCGAACGTTCTCGAGGTCGAGGAATTCCGCGAGGAGGCTCGAGCGCTGGAGGCCGTCATCGACGGCACGGTGGCCGAGCGTCTGGACACGATCATCGACCGACCGGCCGAGTGTCCCGACTGTTTCGACCCTCGGGCCGACTGCTGTGCGTACCTGGAACCCGGGGCGAGTGAGGCGGATTGACGATCGGAGTCGACCGACGACTCGAACGCTGCGCGCGTTCGCCGGGCCCCGACGGAACCTACATTTGGCGGGCGGTTCGAAGCCCGTGGACCCACATGAGCGCAACGACCACGAACACCGACACGTAGTAGGTTGCGGTCACGACCGACGGCACGGGCCCGAGCGCCGACGCGACGCCCGTGACGATCATGACGGCTGCCGACAGAAACAGCGCCACCGTCACGGGAGAGGCGGTCGCCGTTTCTCGCCACGACCACCGGCCAACGGACGCGTCGGTCATCGAGACCGTCTCCGTCCCCGACCGTATTGAAGGCTAGTCAGACACACGTCATCGTCGTGTCGAGAATCGGGTTCCCCGCGAGCACGTGTCGGCGGGTACCGGCGGCCGCGCCGGTGACGCCATCCGGCGGTCCGGTAGCGGAGAGAAACACATTTATTGGCCGAACGGAGAGATACGACCTGCAGACCCGTCGTCGCGAATGCGGCCCCGTGATGGTGAGGGAATCGGAAGGACTTGCGAGGCCCGCGAGAGGGCAAGCGACGTGAGGAGTCCCGTGGTGTAGTGGCCAATCATAACGGCCTTTGGAGCCGTTGACGGCGGTTCGAATCCGCCCGGGACTACTTCTGCCGCGAGCAATTCCGCGAGCGGCGAATGTCCTCGCGGATTCGGGCCCAGAGGACGAGAGGATTCGAGTCCTCGCGGTTCGAATCCGCCCGGGACTATCCTGCGGCGAGCATCGTCGCGAGCCGCAGGTCTCGCCGGCGGATTCGAATCAGGGAGGAGCTTCGCTCCGACTGCGGTTCGAATCCGCCCGGGACTATCCAACCGCCAGGGACACCGCGAGCGCGAACGGCCACCACCGAATCGAACCGATACGATTTCCGGAGTAGAGTGCGACGGTGGAGCATGGTCGATCTCGATCGTCTTCAGGCCGTCGCCAGGGCCGCCGTCTTGGCCGGCGGCGAGGAGCTACGAGGCCGCTATCGAACCGAAGACGTCGACGGTGCGTACGGCCCGTACGACGTGACGACCGCGGCCGACGCGGCTGCGGAGGCGCGGATGTTGCCCGTCGTTCGATCGGCGTTTCCCCACCACGCGGTGTTCGCCGAAGAGAGCGGCGAGTTCGCCGGAACCGAACCGTACCGATGGATAATCGACCCGCTCGACGGGACGAACAACTTCGCGGTCGGGCTGGCCACCTTCGGAACGTCGATCGCCGTGCTCCGGGAAGGGGAGCCGGTGCTGGCCGTCGTTCACCGCCCGGCGACGGCCGAAACCTACGTCGCACGACGAGGTGGCGGGGTTCGCTACGAGGGTGATCCGGCGACGGTCGACGACGGCCCAGATCACGATCTGTCGGCCGCGACCGTCGCCACCATCGTCGGTCGAAACGTTCCGCGGGATCGGGAACTCGACCGGCGGGCCCGCCACGTTCGGGAGGCCCTGGACGCGACGGTCAAGCGCGTTATCAGCAGCTGGGCGCCGACGGTCCATTCGACCTCGTTCGCCCGCGGACGGCTCCGCGGGCTCGTCCAGTTTCATCCGGACGAGGAAGAGCGGGCGGTGACCGAGCTATTCGCCGCGGAAGCCGGCGCATCGACCCGGCGCGACGGTCCCCTGTACGTCGCGGCGACCGACGAGGAGACGCTGGCATCGCTCTGGGACGCTGTGGACGGTGCGTCGTAGCCCCGTCCCCGGGAACGCCGCGCGTGCGACCGGGATCCCTCGTCCGGCTCCGAACGCTGGTCACGGGGACGGTCACGCGTCGCCGTCGATCCCCAAAACAGCCGTCGCGGCCTCGCGGACCGCCGGAACGGCCTCCGGCGGCGCGTACACGCCGAGTCGCCAGATGTCCCGAGCGCACGCGTCGAGACCGGAGACGAGCGACGACTCCGCTTCGAGCCGGACCGGTTCGCCGTCGACGACGACCCTGGCCTTGGACTCCGGCGATGCCGGTTCGCCCGGACTGTCGACGATCACTTCGGTAGGATCGACGCCGGCGTCCGCGGCGATCTCCCGTTCGATGTCGCGAGCCCGGTGGTACTCGATATCGATCAACTCGTCGGGGACGCCATCGCGGCGGAGCCACAGCGTACGCTTGTAGAGCCGTCGTTCTCGCAACCGGTTCGAGAGGTCCGCAGTTCGATCGAACGCGGACAGTTCGGCGAGCAACTCCGCGTCGGTGAGGCGCGCGAAGTGCTGCGGGGAGAGCTCGCCGTCGGCGAGCAATCGCTCGCTCGCGCGATCCAGCATCGCGCCGGCGATTCGAGAGACGTGATGGCGGTAGACCGTCGCGTTCATCAGCGTCCGGGCGATCAGCGCGCTCTCGGCGGTCGCGACGTTCCCCTGCGCGAGAGCGAGCTCGCCGTCGATCACCCGGAGCGCGTACAGCAATCGCGCGTGGTCGATCGTCCCGTACGGGACGCCGGTGTGGTGGGCGTCCCGGACGAGGTAGTCCATCCGGTCTACGTCCAGCGCTCCGGAGACGAGTTCCCCGAGCGGACCGCAGCCGTCGACCGTCTCGGCGACGGCCGCCGGGTCCAGCCCGTGGCGATCGAGAACCGAGGCGAGTTCGGTGTCCGCGAGGAGCCAGTCGATCTCGTCGTGGTGGCGCCCGAGGTGTCGCTCGATCGCCCGTTCGGTCTGGTGACCGAAGGGGCCGTGACCGACGTCGTGAACGAGCGCGGCCGCTCGCAGTCGCTTCGCGAGTTCGTCGACGAGGCCCAACCGATCCACCGAGCGCGAGGCCAGGTGGTAGACGCCGAGACTGTGTTCGAACCGCGTGTGATTCGCGGACGGGTAGACCAGCTGTACCGTACTCAGCTGTCGGATGTAGCGCAAGCGCTGCATCGGAGCAGTGTCGAGGATATCCTCGGCCATCGGGCAGAGCTCGATGTAGTCGTGGATCCCGTCCTTGACGATCGTCATGTCCTGTGACTCGTCAGGCCGCCACCTTAGCCGCGGCGGTCGGCCGCCAGTGCCGGGCAACGGAACGATCGGCCCGGATCCGCCGGGCCGACCACCGCGCGAGGCGAGAGCGACGAACTCACGACGGTTCCAGCATCACGATTGCGCCCGGTCGAGGTCCTCGCGTATCGGGTCGAGGACGGCGTGGTCGACCTGGCGGAACGTCTCCTCGATCGGTCCCGAGTTATCGATCGCGTCGTGGTCCCGCTCGAAGGAGTCGAACGTCTCCCTGACCTCCAGGTGCTCCGCGTACCCGGCGTCGCTGACGGTCTCGGTTCGACGCTCGATCCGTCGACGGAGGACTCCAGGTTCGCACGTCACTCGAACGAACGCGCATTCGGCGTCGACCTCACGCGCGATCAGGTCGGCCTGCCCGCGGAACGAGCGCGAACTGAACGTCGCGTCGAGAACGACGTTCCGGCCGGCCTCCAGGTCCTCGCGCGCACGGCCCAGGAGTTCGTCGTAGGTTCTCGCGGTCTCTTCCGGTTCGTACGTCGGGTCGGGGAACAGTTCTTTTCGGACTTCGTCGCTCCGATACCGACTCGCATCGAGACGGTCCGCGACGTAACCGGACACCGTCGACTTTCCGACGCCGGGCAGTCCGCAGCAGGCGATCAGCGCTGGACGCGACACGGGTGACCGTCCTCAGTTCACCTACTTAATACGTCCGAGTCGACGGCGAGTTCGGCGGATCGCCACAACCTTTCGAAACCGCACGGTAATTAACTATTTCTCGGTTCGGAGAATTATAATAATCATTGAGTTTAAGCTGGTGGACTCACGTGTGATTGCTATGCCACGTGCGCCAAACGGCGGCAGCAGTCGACGAACGTTTCTCAAAACGTCGGGCGGTATCGCCCTCGCAAGCGCGGTCGCGGGCTGCCTGAGCGGCAGCGACGACGACGCGGTACGTTTCATCCTCAATCCGGCCGAGGAGCAGACCGACATCGTCCAGGAGTACACGCCGATGAAGGAGTACCTGGAGGAAGAAACCGGCGCGGAGATCGAGCTGGTTCGAGCCGACAGCTACGTCGATACGCTCCAGTCCCTGGAGACCGAACAGGGAGAGATCGCCGACACCTCGCCGACGGCCGTTCCGGGAGGCGAGGCGTTCGCGGACGTCGTCGGTATGCGGACGGCGTTCGGTGGACCGCTGTACTTCACGACGATCACGACCACGCCGGACAGCGGGGTCGAAGAACTGGCCGACCTGGAAGGCGGCGTGATGACGACCGGTGCGAGGATGTCGTTCAGCGGGACGCTCGTTCCGACGACGATGCTGGCCAACGCGGGACTCGACGTCGGCAACTTCCCCGACGGCGACGCGAACGATCTCGAGCTCAGGTCCGCGGACGACCACGACACGTCGCGCGAGCAGATGATCGGCGACGACGAAATCCTCGCCTCGGCGACCGGTGCGTTCGCCGCGGCCGGCCAGATTCCCCAGGAGCAGTTCGACGACTACCCTGAGTTCGTCGAGCACTCGGCAGAGTACGACGGCGCGGGGTCGGCACTCGACGACGGTGCGCAGGAACTGCAGTTGATCGCGGTATCCGACCCGCTACCCCGGGCGCCGATCATGGCCCGCAGCAACTGGGACGCCCCGGAGCGCGACGACATCGAGCAAGCGCTGTTGAACGCCGGGGAGGAAGACCTCGTCCCCGAGGACGTGGACGACGGCTACGAGCTCTGGTTCACCGGCATCGAGGAGGCCGACGCGAGCGATTACGAGCCCGTCAACGAGGTAATGGACGAGCTGGGTCTCGAATTCGAGGACTTCCAGTAACGGCGGACTGGACGGACCTCCACTAGCCGATATATAATCACTATGTCCGCGATACGCGTAGAGAACCTGACGAAGCGATTCGGGGAGACCGTGGCGCTCGACGACGTGACGTTCGAGATCCCCGACGGCGAGTTCACCATCGTCCTCGGTACGTCCGGATCCGGGAAGTCGACGCTCCTTCGATGTCTCAACGGACTGACGTCGCCGACCGACGGACGGGTGTACGTCCAGGGAGAACCCGTCAGCTCGCCGAGACGAGACGTCGCGATGGTCTTTCAGCAACACAACATCATCGAGGGAATGAGCGCGTACTCGAACGCGCTAACCGGGTCGCTCGGTCGCACCGAATTTCTCAGGAGCGTGCTGCGGTTCAACGACCGCGAGGACAAGATCAAGGCCCTCGACGCCCTCGAGACGGTCGGTCTCCTCGACGAAGCCGAGCAACGGGCGGGCCGCATGAGCGGCGGTCAGCAACAGCGCGTGGGGGTCGCTCGCGCGCTCGTCCAGGAACCGAACATCCTGCTCGCGGACGAACCGGTGGCGAGTCTCGACCCGGCCAGTTCCCAGACCGTCATGGGCTACCTCCGGGGTGCGGCCGAAGAGCGCGGCCTGACGACGCTCATCAGTCTCCATCAGGTGAACCTCGCCCGTCAGTTCGGTCAGCGGTTTATCGGCCTCTCGGACGGCGAACTCGTCTTCGACGGCTACCGGGACGAGCTCACCTTCGACATCATCGACGAGTTGTACGGCGGACTCGACATGGAAAAGCTCCTCTCGGGGGAGCGAGACATCTCGGAGGTCGTCCAATGAGCGGCGTATCAGCCGTCGAGCGCCGACTCGAGGAGATTCGTCTCACCCGCCGGGTGCGGTGGGTGCTGTACGGCCTCCTCGGGGTCACGTTCGCGGGTACCTTCTACGGGTCGCTGTTGCTCCTCGACTTCTCGCTCGTGGACCTCTGGGAGGACACACCGAGGTTCCTCGGCACGCTCTCGTCGTACGCGCCGAACTGGGAGGTCATCCTTGAACGGAACCTCCCGCGAGAGGCCGTCGTCACCCTCGCAATCGGGTTCGCCGGAACCGTAATCGGCTTCCCGTTGGCGCTGTTGCTGGGCGTACTCGGCAGCGGTCGGGTCACGCCGTTCCCGTTCAACTTTATTTTCCGGTCGATCATGGGCACGTCCCGGGCGATTCCGGCACTCCTGTGGTTTCTCATCTTCATTCCGTTGGCCGGGTTGTCGCCGGTAACGGGGACGATCGCGATCGCCGTCAGCACCATCGGCAACCTCGGGCGGCTCTTTACCGACGAGCTCGAAGAGATCAAGGACGGCCCCATCGAGGCGATGCAGACGACCGGAGCCGGGAAGGCGCAGGTCGTCGTCTTCGGGATGTTGAGCCAAGTCCGAACGTCGTTCATCGCCTGGACGCTCTACATCTTCGAAATCAACGTTCGGGTGGCCGTCACGCTCGGACTGCTCAACGCGGGCGGAATCGGTGAGTTCATCCTGGTCCAGCAGAGCCTGCGAAACTTCGGCGACATGATGGCCGGCATCGTGGTCGTCTTGATACTGATCATCGGCGTCGAGATGATCAGTCAACGGCTGCGAACGTATCTCAGGGCGGAAGACGACGCGGACGGGCTCCTCCAGTTGCTCGTCGGCTTCCCCCGGCGGATGGCCGAGTCGGCGCTGAAGTGAGCGGCCCGGCTTTCCGTCGCTCATCGCGCGGGGCGACCGAGGAGGTGATCCGAACCGGCGATGGCGTCGAGAGACCGATCGAGGGCGGTCGGGACGCGTTTTCGATCGGTGACGCGCCGCGACCGGCGTGTACGCGACGGGGATCCAGGAGAACGCGGGTGTCAGCGTAATCGTTCCAGATCGTCCCGCTCGTGGTGGACGACGACCGTCGCGTCCCGTTCGCGCGCTTCGCACTCGATCGAGCGCAGCGAATCGATCGCCTCGGCGGCCGACCAGCTGAACGGGGCGACGAGTCCCCGCTCGTACCCGGCGCGCAAGTTGGCCACGTCGCCCGCGAGGATCACCGTCTCGTCGCCGAGATCGACGACGAGCGACTGGTGGCCGGGCGAGTGACCCGGCGTGGGGACGATCTCGACGCTCCCGTCGCCGAGGAGATCGGTTCGCCCGGACACTTCGGTGACGGTCGCGTCGGGGGCTCGCAGTGCGGCCAGATCGCCGTCGAGGTAGAACGGGTCCTGGGCGGGATCGGGCCACCACGCGTACCGGAGTTCGTCCACGTGGACGTGCACCTCGGCGTCGGGGAATCGATCGACGTTACCGGCGTGGTCGGTGTGCAGGTGCGACAGGACGACGTGTTCCACGTCCCCGGGTTCGAAGCCGAGATCAGCGAGCTGCTCGACGACGGGGGCCTCGAGTTCGAGCGTCTCGAGGAAATCCGCCATGTGGGCCGCGCCGTGGGGCCCGTATTCCCCCGGGTCGGCGACCAACTCGTGGCTGATCCCCGCGTCGAATAACACGGTTGCCTCCGGATGTTCGATCAGGAAGCACGGACACGACGCGGTGACGAGGTCGGCGTCCCCGAACTGCATCATCATCGACTCCGGGAAGGTCCAGTCGGCGGTGTTCAGCGCGTGGACGTCGGTCGCTGTAGCGGCAGGCATAGCCGTCGGACGTACACCGCTCGGCGGCTTAAACATTCCACACGGTTTGTAACGGGAAATTTGTACGTACGGTCTCGGCCACCGGCTCGTGCACCTTCAGGGTCACCGACGCGTGCCGCGCGTCGTCGCACGCGGCTACCAAGGCGCGTCGTGCGGTGGGCTCGGAGAGTCGCTTCCGGGGCGCCCCGACGCACTTGCGAGTCTCCGATCGTCGACCGAGCGGAGACGAAACCCCTTCGTGGCCGGCCACGAACGTGCTGGCGATGACGAACTCCGAGTACGACCTCCCCCACGAGGAGCGAACCCGACGATGCCGGCGGGCGCTCGCGGACGTCGACGCCGACTGCGTCGTCCTCTCGCCCGGCCCGAACATGACCTACCTCTCCGGGTTCACCGACGAACCGATGGAGCGCCACCTCCTCCTGTTCGTTCCGCGGGAGGGCGACCCGACCTTCCTGGCGCCGACCATGTACGACGAGCAGATACGCGCCGCGTCATGGGTTGACGACCGCCGACTCTGGGACGACGGCGAGGATCCGCAGGGCCACCTCGAAGCGATCGCGGACGCCCTCGACCTCCGGGGCGGACGCGTGCTCGTCGACGATCGGATGTGGGCGCTGTTCACGCAGGACCTCCGACGGACGCTGCCCGACGCGACGTTCGGACTCGCGAGCGAGGTGACGACCGAGTTACGGATCCGCAAGGACGGAACCGAGCTGGCCGCCATGCGCAGAGCCGGGGAGATAGCCGATGCGGTCAGTGCGGACGTGCGGGCGCTCGGCGACGAGGCGATCGGGATGACCGAACAGGAGTTGGCCCGCGAGATCGAGTCTCGGCTCGTCGCGGCCGGCGGCGAGGGACCCTCCTTCGAGGTGGTCGTCGGCTCGGGGCCGAACGGAGCGATGCCCCACCACCGTCACGGCGACCGCGAAATCGGCCCCGGCGATCCGGTCGTTCTCGACTTCGGCACCCGCGTCGCGGGCTATCCGAGCGACCAGACGCGAACCGTCGCGTTCGGCGACGCGGAGCCGCCGTCGGAATTCGAGGACGTCTTCGAGGTCGTTTGCGAGGCCCAGGAAGCGGGAATCGACGCCGCCGAACCGGGTGCGACGGCGGAAGCCGTCGACCGGGCGGCGCGGGCGGTGATCGACGATGCCGGATTCGGCGACGCCTTCGTCCACCGGACGGGCCACGGCGTCGGACTCGAAGTGCACGAACCGCCGTACGTCGTCGCGGGAAACGACCGGGAGCTCGAGCCGGGAATGGTGTTCAGCGTCGAACCCGGTATCTACCTCGAGGGGCGGTTCGGCGTTCGGATCGAGGACCTGGTGGTCGTCACGGCCTCCGGCTGCGAGCGCCTGAATCGGTCGCCGCGTCACCACCGGACCGGGTGAGCCGGGCCCGGGGTGTCGACGTCGCGACGCGTGGATATTCGGATCGGATCGACGAACCGGATCCCCGTTCGGTCGGCGGCCAGGCAGCCAGCGTCGCCGACGAGCCAGGGCGTCAGCGTGGACTCACGAATCCGATCCCGCTCGTCGCTTCGGAACTGGCGGCGACCGGTCAGGGACCGGCGTCGGTCTCTGTGCGAGACTCGGGTGCGTATTCGCGGAGCGTCCGGAGATACCGAGCGAACTGTCGTCGATGCTGGAGCGACCCCCCCTCGGTGCCAGCGGCGACGAGGTGTGCGAACGCCATCAGCACCAGGTCCGCTGGCTCGAACTCGAGCGGGGAGGAGTCGACGTGGCCCAGCGACCGGGCGAGGTCGACCTCGAGGTGACCGGCCTCGACGGCGATCTCGTGACTCGTCGACCGGTCGCCGGCCAGGGCGGCCACCGCGGCCCACGTCCGTTCGAGCTCGCGCGGCCCAACGCGAAGCTCGACGGTTTCGTCTCGATCGCCGTACGTGCGAAGAAATCCGGCGATCATATCGTCCTCGGCCGACGTCTCGACGTACGAACCGCGCGCCGGGAATGAGCGGAGCGTCATACTCGGTTCGAGAGACCGGATACCCGTTATCTCACCGTCTGACGACCTCCCTCAGGTGGTGAAGAAACTATCCACCATACTAATAGTATCAATGTGGGTGGCAGACCGTGAAGTAAAAATGGGTTGAACGCCGTCAGTCGGTATGGACGTGCCGGACCCGCCCGACGAGGTGGAAGTCGTCGTCAAGCGGATCGACTTCCTCGAGTGTCTGGCGGACGGACCGCTTCACAAACCGGACCTCGAGGACCGACTCGATCACTCGCGATCGACGGTCGACCGCGCGATCGGCGCCCTCGAGGAAGCCGGGTTCGTCGAGCGCGGTCCCGGGGGGTGGGTCCGGACCCAGTCCGGGCGGCTTGCCGCCGAGCGATATCGGCGATTCGTCGACCATCAGCGACAGATCCTCGAGGCCTCACCCGTTCTCGACGCCATTTCCGACGACGAATCGGTCCCGTCCGCGCTCCTCGATGAAGCCACGGTGGTCACCGAGGACGCGAAGACGCGCCTGGTCGAGACCGTCGCCGACGAACTCCGGCGAGCGAACCGGTATCGGCTCCTCCTTCCGGAGACCGTCGACGCGCGTCATCTGCGGACCTGGCACAAACGAACCAGCAGGGACGGGATCCGCGTCGACCTGGTGGGCGAGCCCGACGTCCTGTCAGCCATCAGTGAAGAGTTTCCGGAACTGTCCGCCGAGCTCGCCGACATCGACGCCGTCAGCGTGACCGGCGCAGCCGTTCCGGGATACGGCCTCTTGATACCGTCCCGGAACCACGAGGAGGAGCCCGAGCGAATAGACGACGGGGGGTCAGCCGGCACCTCGACCGTTCGGCGTTCCGAACGAGCGGAGACGCCGACGTGTGCGATACTCGTCGCGTTCGAGGGCGGTGAGCTGGCCGGGTTCGTCGCATCCGGTGCGGATGAGGCGATCGAGTGGGCGATCGAGCGGTTCGAGACAGTCCGCCGGAACGGCCGCGACGGTACCGCGACGCTTCGAAACGAACGCGCACGGGACGAGCTATCCTTCCTTTGGGACGACAGGCTCCCGGTCACGCTCCGGTCCCAGGGCTTCTCACAACTCGACGAGGACTACTTCGACAGTCGCGAATCGCTCGATCCCGTTACCGGCTGGCGCGCGGGACTCGGACTCGCGGAAGTCGCCGAGGGGTACGCCATCCACCGAACCGTTCCGCTCGAAAACGACGACGGCCACATCCAGCTAACCGAACACCTCCGAAACCGGTTGTCCGAGGCCGGGAACGTCGCGATCGTCGGGCCGCCAGGATCGGGCAAGAGTACCGTCTGCAAGCAGGTGGCCTGTGAGTGGCGAAATCGGACCGGCGGGACGGTCTACTACCGAGAGAGCGGCGTCGGGCGCCCGTTCGAAGCCGTCGCGCTCCTCGAGCGAGTGCTCGAACGATCCGCCGGGCCGACGCTCGTGGTCCTCGAGGACGCGGTCCGTCCGGCCGCCAACGACGTGTTCCGGGCGATCGACGCGTTCGCCGGACGCGACGACGTCTCGTTTTTGCTCGACGCCCGCAGCACCGAGTGGGGCGACCCGGACGGCTTCCCCGACGATCCCCGGCTCGAAGCCGTCCGTCACGAGGCGGTGGAGACGGTGACGATCCCGCCGGTCGACGGGCGAATCTGCGAGCGACTCGTCGAACACCTGGAGACGCTGACCGGCGAATCGGTACCGGTCGCCCCCGACGATCTGTTCGCGTCCATCCGCTCCGGAGCGGACGACGTCGCACCGGCCGGGACGATGCTGACGATCTGTCACCGGCTCTCCTTACACGCCGATCCGATCGGGGAGTTCCAGGACGACGGCGCCAGCGTTCTGGACGCCTCGGTCGACCGAGTGCGAGCGGAGCTGGCGTCCCTCGGCGACCGTGCGGTCGACGTGGGCGTGCTCGTGAACCTGTTGAACGTCGCCGGTCTCGGCGTCTATCCGGCCTACGTGTACGCCGTCGGCGTCGATCGGGGCTCCGACGCCGACGGCGCGGCCGACGTTCGCGAGGCGCTCGAACGGCTCGAAGGGAGCGTCCTCTTCGCGGGCGCCGACGGATCTCGCTACGACGCCGTTCACGAGACGTGGTCCGCGCGGTACCTCGAGCGGTTCCTCGAGGACGCCGGATCGGCGGCCGCGGAACGGCGCTTCGGGCGGTGCGTCTCCGCGCTGCTCTCGTTAGCGGACGAGCCGGAGCGTCGCGAACGCGTCTTCGATCACGTCGAACCGTCGGCCGTCCACGAGTCCCTCCGCGAGAACGCGTTTCGGTGGGCCGACGAGACGACCGTCCGCGTCTTCGACGCCGGGCGAACCTATCGGCGACTCCCCCCGCTGTACGGAACCACGGAGGGATCCCACATCGCGATCCCCGACGCCTGTTCGACGGAAACCGAGTTGCAGTGTATCGCCTGGCGGGGAGAGATGCACCTCTCCTCGGGTTCGCTCGAGGACGCAGAATCGGAGTTCGAGTTGCTCAAAACGCTGGTCGAGGAGCTCTCGGATGCGGACGCGCCGTCGAGGGCCACGCTCGTCGGATTTCGGGTCGACAGTCTACTCGGTCGGGCGCGGATCGCGATGGGTCGGGGCGAACTCGAGCGGGCGACCGAGCGGGCCCGGACGGCGCTCGATCGGGCCAGCGACGTCGGACGTCGCCGGGACGAGGCCAAAGCCCGGTACACGCTGGGCCTCGTCGCGAAGCGGGCGGACGATCCCGAAGCGGCGACGAACCATCTGTCGGCGTGCCTCGAGACGGTCGACGAGCTGTCCTGGTCCAGAATGCAAGCCGCCGTCCTCGTCGAACTCGGCCGGGTCGCCGAAATGCGCGGCCGCGAAGATCGCGCCTTCGAACGACTCCAGGCCGCGCTCGAACTGTACCGGTCCATCGGTGACCGCCGCGGCGAAGCCGACGCGCACCGGCTGCTGGGATCGGTGCTGACGGATCGAGGTGACTACGACGGGGCGCGCGAACACTACCACCGGGGGCTCGAACTGGCGGAAACGGTGGGCGACAGGGAGCTCGTGGCCAGTTCGTTGCGGTTCCTGGGTGCCCTGGCGACGAAGACGGGCGACCTCGAACTGGCCGATCGGTACGACGAACGGGGGCTGGCCGTCGCACGCGAAGCCGAGGCCACCGCCGAAGCCCAGCGGCTGCTCGTCCACCGCGGCGGGAACGCGATGTTCAGAGGAGAACTCGAAACCGCCGAGGAGCTGTTGTGCTGCGCCCTCGAGGACGCGCGAGAGCTCGGCAGCTCCCGGCGGGAGGCTCGCGTGTACGAGCGGTTATCGTACCTGCACTCGCTTCGGTACGAGCACGAGCGGTCGATCGAACTCGCCCGACGAGCCAGGGAGCTGGCGGCCGACGCGGAGCACAGGCGCCTGGAAGTGCGGACGATCCTGACCGGCTGCCGCGGACTGACGGCGATCGGGTCGGTGTCCGAGGCCGACGAGTGGCTCGCGGACGCGCAGGCGATCGTGAGCGAACTCGATCAGCCCGAAAAGGAGGCGGATCTCCTGATCTGGCGAGCCGAGACGGCGAAGTTGCTCGGCGATCTCGATCGGGCGGAGCGGTACGCCCGGCGATCGATCGAACTCCACGACGTCGTCGGACGGATCGAGGCGAACGGAAACGCCAGACTCGGTGAGATCGCGCTCGAACGCGGCGAGTACGACGCGGCCGCCGACCGTTTCGCGGACGCGATCGACGTCTACCGCGAACGCGGACTTCGACAGGGGGCGCTTCGGTACACCGTCTGGCTCGCGCGGGCCCAGCGGCGCGGCGGGGCCCGCGACGAAGCGGAGGCGTCCGTCGAGGACGTTCTCGAGACGGCTCGAGACGAGGACGACAGGTGGCTCGAGGGACGTGCCCTCGTCGAACGCGGCTGTCTCGCCCGCGACCGGGGGCGTCCGGCCGACGGTGCGGCGGACGTCGTTCGAGGCGTCGAGATCCTCCGATCGCTCGGAGTGCAGTTCGACGCGGCGCTGGCGCTGGCCGACCTGGGGCGGTTGGAACGGGAGCGAGGCGATCACGAGGCCGCGAGAGCGTTTCTCACCGACGCCACGGAACTGTTTCTGGAACTCGGGACCGACCACCGGTCCGAACGCGTCGCCGGCGAGCTGATCGACGTGTGCGAAGAGCTCGGCGAGACGGACGTCGCCGCCGAGTGGGCCGAGCGAGTTCGCGGACGGATCGGCGTAGGAAGCGTCGGGCGCGATCGATCGGCGAGCGAGGGCGGACCGTCCGTCGTCGGGGACGACGAGTAGCGGGCCGCGCGAGGTCGCGGTCGGCGGCGGGCGGTTCCCCTTTCGAAAGGCCTAATCGCGCGCGCTTGCAGTATGTCGACAATGAGTCAGCAACTGCCGGACGTACAGGCGTCGGCCCCCGACGTTACGGTCGGCCTGAGCCAGGTGGGCGTCACCGGGGTCGACAAGCTCGTGAAGATCGCCAGGGACGGCGCGCGGCCGATCATCTTGATGGCCGAGTTCGACGTCTTCGTCGACCTCCCGTCCTGGCGAAAGGGAGCCGACATGAGCCGAAACATGGAGGTCATCGACGAGATCCTCGAGGACGCCACGCGTGAAGAAGCTTACCGGCCGGAGGAGGTCTGCGGCGACGCGGCCGAACGGTTGCTCCAGAAGCACGACTACACCTCCCGGGCGGAGGTCTCGATGGAGGCCAAGTACATGCGACGGGAACGAACGCCGGAGACGGACCGGGAGACCCAGCACACCGTCGACATCATCGCGTCGGCGACGGCGACCGAGGAGGGCACTCGAGAGGAGATCGGCGCCCGCGTCGACGGTATGACCGTCTGTCCGTGTTCACAGGGCATGTCCGTCGCTCGAGCGAAACAGACCCTGGAAGACCTCGGAGTCGACGGGGAAACCATCACCGAGTTTCTCGCGGAGGTTCCCCAGCCCGGTCACTCCCAGCGCGGCCACGCGACGCTCACCGTCGAGGCGGGCGGCGATCCGGAGGTCGATCTCGACGACGTGATCGATATCGCCCGCGACGCGATGAGCGCGCGGATCTACAACCTGGCGAAGCGCCCGGACGAGGATCACATGACCTACCGCTCCCACGCCGACGCCAAGTTCGTCGAAGATTGCGTGCGCGCGATGGCCGAAGGGGTCGTCGACGAGTTCGATCACCTCCCGGACGACGCGGTCGTGACGATGAAGCAGTCGAACGACGAGTCGATCCACCAGCACAACGCCCACGCCGAGCGGATCGTGGACGTGCGGACGTTACGCGACGAAGTACGCGGCGAGGAGTGAATCGGCAGATCCGGGACCGTCCGAGACGCCGCCGCGATCGGGCCCCGCGAACGAGCTCGGTGCGCAGACTGAATCCGGCCGGCGAACTCGCTTTTCGAACGGGCTCAGCCGGCGAGCTCGCTTTTCGAACGGGCTCGGCCGGCGAGCTCAAAACTCGAGCGGCGTCGCTTCCCGCCAGCGCGGCACGTACTCCTCGTAGACCTCCGAGGCGAATTCGGGATCCTTGAGGTCGATCATCCCGAACGTCTCCCCCGAAGAGAGCGGGTTCGGCACCTGGATGCAGACCTCGACGCCGTCGATCAGGTTGAAGGATCCGGTGACGTCCTCGGACGTTCTGACGTCGAAATCGTCGCGGGACTGCAGCGTCCGGCGGTACCGTCTGCCGACGTTGGGCGAGAGCGCGTCGACGAGATCGCGCGTCATGAGGACGTTGACGGAAACGTCCCTGTCGAGGGCCTCCTCGAGGTGGTCGAGGACGTCCTCGCCGACCGTGCGGATGTCCATCTGAGGGGATGGGTCGGCGGCCACCATCACGATCGAGTCGTCGGCCGCGGTGAGCCGTTCGAGCAGGAGGTCGATCGTGTCGTCCGGACCGACCGCCGCCGTCCAGAACTTCTCCTCGACCGGTTCGGCGGCCACCAGCTCGTCGGAGAGGTCGTCGACGATGGACTCGTACTGGTCCGCCTTCTCCGCCAGCTCTCGGCGCTTGTCGTCGAGGAGTCGATCGAGTGCGGTCGACGGTTCGACCGCGACGTACTTCTTCGGCCGACTCGCGGTCTGACTCCGGACGAGGTTGTACTGCTCGATGCTGTTGAGCACGTCGTAGATTCGCCCCATCGGCACGTCGCTGGCACGGGACAACTCCTTGGCCGTTGTGGGCCCCGTGTCGAGCAGCGCGCGGTAGGCCCGCGCCTCGTACTCGGATAGTCCGAGGTCCCTGAGACTCGCCATACGCCGAACGAAACGGTCGGGAACCTTAAACGATTCGGTAGTTTGATAAGAATTTGAGACGTAGCGGCGACCACGCGGGCTCGCAGCTGTCGCCTCTCCGTTCGAGTGTGACCAGATTACCCGCGTCCCCCGGACCGGCGGGACGTCACTCGAAGACGTTTCCCACGCGTTCGCCACCCGCGACCGGCGGGACGTCACTCGAGGACGTCTCCCACGCGTTCGGCCACCTCGGCGGGCGTCTCGGCGGGGTGGGTGGTCCGCTCGCCGCGTTCGACGACCGCTTCGGTCTCGTCGACGCCGGCGGCCGCCGGAACGACGACTTTCTCGTGATCGGCGACGCGCAACGCCGCCCGGTGGATATCCGAGCCCGCGGGCCCGCCGACGCGGATCACCAGCGGATCCTCGAGGAGTCGACCGACCGTCGAGGCGTATCCCGCACCCTGTACGCCGAGGCGATCGCTTGCGCCGGCGAAGTCCGCGAGCGCCTCGCGAGCGACCGCGCGATAGGTCGAATCGTCGGTCAGGACGGCGAGGTCGATCAGCGCGTCCGCGAGTTCGACGTTCCCCTCCAGCGGCCGAAGCGGCCGCTCGACCAGTCCGACCCCGTCCGACGGGCCGTCGAGGAACGACCGACCGTCTTCGAGTCGGTCGATCGTCTCCCGGGCGACCGAGCGCGCGTCCGCGATGGCGTCTACGCCGAGGACGCTCCGTGCCGTCGTCAGCGCCCGTAGGACCCGGGCCTGATCGGATAGCAGACAGGTGGGGACGGCGTCACTCTCCGGATCGTCGTAGTGACGGACCGTCCCGTCTTCGAGAAGGGACTCGCGCACGTACGAGAGTGCCCGTTCGGCGTACCTCCGCGCGCGTACGTCGTCCGTGTACGCGGCGTAGGTCAGCAGGGCGTCGATCGCGAGCGCGTTGGCACCGGCGTACGCCGTCCGATCGATCGGGGGATCGTCCGCACCCTCCCGATCGCTCGGGTCGAGCGTGTACGTTTCCGGGTCTCCGGGTGCCTGACTCCCAGCGAACGCGCCGACCCCCTCGCCCATCCCCCCACCGGCCGCGTCGCCGTCCGCCGCCGACTCGGAGAGCCAGAGCGTCGTCGTCAGGTACTCGACGGACCGCGCGGCCGGCTCCCTGTACTCGCCGCGACCCGTGTGGAGATAGGCGTTCGCGAAGGCGCGAACGAGCGCGGCGTTCGAGTCGAGCAGCTTCTCTCGCTGGATTCCCGACCAGTCCCGTTCCGCGGCGAACCGGTAAAAGCCGCCCTCGTACTCGTCGAGGAGGTTCGCCCCGACCGCGTCGAAACAGCGCAACGCCATCTCCCGGTCGCGCTTCAGCGCGAACTCCAGGGCCGCCGGGTGCGGGAACTTGGGGCCGTCGCCCCAGCCGCCGGCCCGCTCGTCGTACGCCGCATCCAGTGCGGCGGCCATCCGACCGACGACCTCCTCCGTCAGGTCGCCGGCCGGCGGTTCGTCCGCGGAGAGCGCCCGCGGTAGCCGTCCCGCGTCGGCGCCCCGATCAGCCCAGCGTTCGCGCACGCTATCGAGCACCTGTCGCATCCCGTCCGGCCCGAGGTAACCGGCCCCGGTGAGCACCGAACCGTCCGGCGTCAGGAAGACGGTCGACGGGAACCCGCCCATGTTGTACCGGTCGCGCACGCGCGGGCGCTCGTCCACGTCGACGCGGACCGGCACGAAGTCGTCGTTCACGTTGGCCGCGATTCGCGGCTCGGCGTAGGTCTCCGCGTCCATCTCGCGACACGGGCGACACCAGGTGGCGGTGAGCGAGAGCAGGACCGGAACGTCGGCCTCGGCGGCCTCCGCGAACGCCTCCGATCCCCAGCGGCGCCACTCGACTCGCGTGCGGTCCTCCATGTTCGACGCGTGGCCCGTAGCCGGTGTAAGTCCATCGTTCGTCGCGGGATCCGTAGCGTTGCTCGGACCCGTCGCC
>SKPV01000247.1 GCA_007119345.1 Halovivax sp. | reverse complement strand
TCCCGACGGGCGGGTTTTTTGTACTCTCGCGGGTACCCTCGGGCATGCGTGAACTCCGGCGCTGTGACTTCTGTGGCGGCGACGCCGCCGGCACCTTCGAGATCGTTCCACCCGAGTTGAATCCGACGGAGGCCGAACAACGTCGCGTCGTCCTCTGTGACGACTGCAAAGCGGTGCTCGGCGAACTGCTCGAGCCGTTGCTCGAACGGGCTGGTGCGGGCGATGGACGCGACAGGGAGGCCGGCACGGACGATGGCGAGGCCGGACCCGACGACGGCGAAGTGAGAGGTGGCGACGAGTCAGGAAGCGGCGATGGCACGGCCGTATCCAACGATAGGGAAGCGAGAAGCAGCGATGGCGAGTCCGAATCCGACGAAGCGGAGGGGATCCGGTTCGACGAATCGGGTTCCGCTGGCGCAGCTGGTCGGCAGGCGAACGGCGGCGTGACCGTCACCACGGACCAGCGATCGGCCGACCCTTCGGCCACAACAGGCGAGTCCACGGAGGGTGCCGACGGCGCGGGCGTCGGTGGATCCGACGGCCGGCCACCCGAATCCTACGGGAAGGTGTTGCGACTCCTGGGCAACCGCGAGTTCCCGATGGCCCGCGCGGAGGTCGAGGCGCTGGCGGCGGGTGCCTACGACCTCGAGGACCCCGAGGTCACGGCGATCATCGACCACGCCATCGAGCGCGGGAAGCTCGTCGAGGACGGGAGCCAGCTCCGCCGTCGGTAGCTTCCTCTCCGAGGCGAGTGGACCTCTCAGGGTATCTGCGTCGGTGCAGCGGCTCTCAGTCCTCGCCGTCTTCGGGCAGTAACGTCCGCGAGGAGTTGGTGACCACCAGCGCACTCGAGGCGCCCATCGCGAGCGCGGCGAACAGCGGATTCAGGAGGCCGGCGATCGCGATCGGGATCGCGATCGCGTTGTAGCAGAACGCCCAGCCGATGTTCTGTTTCACGCGGCGGCCGGCGGCGCCCGAGAGCGCGAAGACGGTCTCGATCGAGGCGAGGTCGTCGTCGACGATGGCGACGTCGGCGGCGTCGGCGGCCAGCGCGGTGCCGCCGCCCAGCGCGATCCCCAGGTCGGCGCTCGCCAGCGCGGGCGCATCGTTGGTGCCGTCGCCGACCATCGCTGTCCGGCCCCGCGAGCGCAGCCGGCGGACGGTCTCGGCTTTGCCTTCGGGGGGAACGCCCGCGAACACCTCGTCGACGCCGTCGTGGTCGCGGAAGACAGTGGCGGCCGCCTCGTCGTCGCCTGTGAGGACGACGACCTCGACGCCCCGCTCGTCGAGGTCCGAAATCGTCTCCGCCCAGCCCGCGCGTGCCTCGTCGCCGACGGTGACGATCCCTTCGGCGGCCCCCTCGCGGCCGACCAGGACGGGGAGCCGGCCGAACGCTCTGGTCTCGTCGACCGCTTCTGCCAGTTCGTCGGGAACCGACCAGCCGCGTTCGTCGAACAGGTCGGGGTGGCCGACCAGCAGTTCGGCGCCGTCGACGACGCCGCCGACGCCGGTGGCGTACGAGTGAAAGTCGGTGACGTCCGTGGCGTCGGGGGTGGTGTCGTCGGTTGCTTGCTCTGCGTTGGACTCCCGTAGCCCTCCGGTGGGCTCGGCTGGCTCTCGTTCGGGTTCGGCTGACGGTTCCGGGAGGCCGCCGTCGGGACGCGGGGACTCGTCGTCCGGTCGGGCCGTCTCGCCAGACCCCGTCGATCCCGGGCCGAATGCGTCGGCGATCGCGCGCGCGACGGGGTGCGCCGAGCGCCGTTCGAGCGCGGCGGCGGACTCGAACAGCTCCGTGGGACCGTCGGCGTCGAGCAGCTCCATCTGCCCCGTCGTGAGCGTTCCTGTCTTGTCGAAGACGACGACGTCGACGTCGCGGACGCGCTCGAAGACGGTTTCGTCGAAGACGACGACGCCCCGCTCCATCGCCTCGCGCACGCTCGTCGCGACCGCCAGCGGCGTCGCCAGCCCGAGCGCACAGGGACAGGAGACGATGAGGACGGTGAGTCCGACCAGGAGCGCGCCGGCGACGCCCGCCCCGGTGAGCAGATAGGCCGTCGCGACGACGATCGCGAGGACGGTCACCACCGGGACGAAGACGGTGGCGAGGCGGTCGGCGAGCTTCTGGATGCCGCTGGCCGAACTCTGGAGGTTCCAGACCAGGTCCGTGATGCGGTCTATGCTGCTGGTCGCGCGGTCGCCGACCTCGACGACGAGCGCGCCGTCGGTGAGCAGCGAACCGCCGACGACAGTGTCGCCTGCGCGTTTGGGGACGGGAAGCGACTCGCCGGTGACGACGGCCTCGTCGACGGCACCTTCCCCCTCGACGACGCGACCGTCGACTGGCACCCGTTCGCCACCCGGCACCAGCACCCTGTCGCCGGCTTCGAGAGCCTCGACGGCGACGGTCGTCGTCGACCCGTCGGCCTCGTAGCGCTCGGCATCGGCGACCTGGGCGGTCGACAGCGCGGAGAGGCGCTCGGTCGCCCGCCGCTTGACCGTGCTCTCGTAGTAGCCGCCGATCGTGACGACGAGGACGATCGCGACCGTCACGTCGTAGTAGACGTCGACGCGGCCGACGGCGACGGCGAGCGTGCTGTAGGCGTAGGCGGCGCCCGCCGCGAGCGTCACCAGCAGGTCCATATTCGGGTTGCGTGTCCGGAGGCTGACGATGGCGCCTTTGATGATCGGCGCCCCGGTGACGAAGAAGACGACGCTCGTGAGCGCGAAGAGGACGACGAAAAACGGCATCGCCGCCTCGCTCGTCACCATCTCGACGATGAACTCCTGGGTGCGGGCGTCGTAGTAGGGCGGCCTGACGTGCAGCGGGTAGATCAACAGCAGATACTGCATCATGACGACCATCCCGAAGAGGACGCCGACGATGAGGCGGGCCTCGGTGCGGTCTTCGGC
>SKPV01000129.1 GCA_007119345.1 Halovivax sp. | reverse complement strand
GGCTACGGTCTGGTCGTCGGGTTACTCGCGCTGGGTGCGACGGTCGCGTTCGCGATCCGCCGTCAGACCGGTACCTGAAGGATTCCGCCGCCTCCTCGATCGCCGTTCGGGTTCGACGACCTCGACCGTCGTTCTCGATCCGACCACGAATCGGTCCCGATGAACGCGGTCGATCCCCCTCGAGACGGTCCGAAACCACTTTTCGACGCGATTTCACGGCAGGCTGCCCCCGCAGGGTACCGCCGTCACCGCCGGGTGTGGCCCGTCGATCGTACCAGCACGCCTCTGAAAACATCAGATATGTTAGGGTATCCTGCTACAGCAAGCGCGCTTACAGTACTGTCATACAGATTACCCTTATGACCGTCACGTTCGTACGACGTTCAATTTCCGATGACAGCCGAACGCGGACCGAAATCGACGGCGAATCCCGCACAACTGATGCTCCGCGAGGTGTGGAGCACCGGGGATCTCGAACTGATCGACGAACTCGTGGCGGACCGGCACGTCCACCACGATCCGCTGCTCGACGAGCCGATCGCCGGTGCGAGCGCGCTGAAAGAGTGGGTCGCCACGGTTCGGTCCGGATCGCCAACCTTGGCGAAGAGCGTCCGGGAAACCTACGTCGACGGGAACGCGGTGATTCTGACCTACACCTCGACCGGTACCCACGAGGGCGAGATCATGGGGATCGCGCCGACCGGTCGCTCGTTCGAACTGGAGGGCACGTCGGTCTTCCGCGTGGACGACGGTCGGCTGATGGAGACGGTCGACGTCTGGGATACGCTCGGACTCTTCAGCCAGATCGGCGAGTTCCCGGAGGAGGTCTGAGATGCGCGGCGACGGAGACGACGCGAGCGCGACTGGTGGCCGGCAGGGAACGGAACCGGGACGACCGAGTCGGACGGGCGAAACGGCGGCCCTCGGTCGCACGACCATCGTGACGATCGTTCTCGCCCTGTGCGTGCTCGCCGTAGCCGCTGTGGCCCTCGGAGGTTCGGTGGGCGCGGCGGATACCACGCTCGTCTCGGACGGTGAGTCCATTCAGGACGCCATCAACGACTCCGACCCGGGCGATACGATCGTCGTGGAAGCTGGAACGTACGAGGAAGAACTCTCGATCGACGTCGACGACCTCTCGATCGTCGCGGCCGAGGGGGAACGGCCGGTGCTCGAGGGTGACGGGTCGGTCGAACTGGATACGGCGATCACGATCGACGGAGCCGACGGCGTCGTCGTAGACGGGTTCGACGTGACCGACTATCGGGGTGACACCGCGATCGTCGTCCAGGACGCTGCGGACGTGCGAATCGCTGACACCACTGTGGTGGTCGAAAGCGGAATCGGAATGCCGAATAACGGGTTCGGGATCCACGTCGTCGACTCCCCGAACGTCGTGATCGAAGATACCTACGTGGCGGATCACGACGGCGAGGACGGCATCGCCATCGAGCACTCCGCAGACGCCAGTATCGAGAACGTGACCGTCCGGGAAACTGGCGATGGCGTGCACCTCACGCACTCCGTAGACGCCCGTATCGTCGACAGCACGCTCGCGAAAAATAGCCGTGCGGTTCGAGTCGCTGAGGGGTCCGACGGAACCAGAATCGAGAACAGCACGGTGTACGACAACCGCGCAAACGACGCTGTCATCATCTCTCAGTCCGAACACGTAGCGATTCGAGCCAACAACATTACGGACAATAGCAATCGAGGCATCCGCTTCTGGCAGTCACCATACGGTGCCGTGACGGACAACGACGTGCATGGGGGCTTCGGGAGCGACCAGGGGGTCACATTCGGCGAGTTGTCCCACCACGGGCTCGCGACGAACAATTCGATCGTGGATTTCGACGACGAAGGAATACGCGTACAGCAGGCAAATAACATCACGATCTCGGACAACGTCGTCGAAGGGAACGCACGTGGCGGCGGTGGCGACGAAGGCGGCATCCACCTCACGCTCTCTTCGGACTCGACGATCACGGGCAACGAAGTCCATGACAACGACGTGCAGGGGATCTTCCTCGATGGCGAAGCCGACACCTGGGGAGACTACGGACCGAACGCGAACACGATCGTCGAAGACAACGTGGTGAGCGGCCACGACGTCGACCTCGACGTCGTCGAATCCGTCAACACCACCGTGACCGGAAACGTGTTCGAAACCGGCGTCGCGCTCGACGGAACCCAGTTCGAAGACTTCGACCACACGTTCGCGAACAACACGGTCGCCGGTGACCCGGTGTACTTCGTCAACGGCGAGACGGCTCCCGAAATCCCGGCCGATGCGGGCCAGATCATCGTCGTCGACTCGTCCGACGTCGAGATTCGCGGCTTCGAACTCGACGGGATCGCAGCCGGCATTCAGGTCGCCTATAGCGACGGTGCCGTGATCGAGGACAACAACCTGACCGAAATGGGCGGGAGCGAGGAACTCACCTTCAGCCGGGGGGCGATTACGCTCTGGAGCTCGGCTGCATCGACGGTATCGGAGAACGCGATTTCGGAGAGCGACTGGAAGGGACTCGCGATCTACGACAGCGCGGACGCGGTCGTTACGGAGAACGAGATAACGTCGATGGAACGGTCCGGCGTCTTCGTCGACGGCTCAAGCGGGGTGACGGTTTCGAACAACCTCGTCACGGATAGTGCCGAGCGCGTGGGCGTGTACGTTCGGGACGGCTCCCACGGGGCGACGATCCGGGAGAACGTGATCGAACGCAACGATCGGCAGGGCATAAACGTCGAGGACCTCTCGAACGCGTTCGTCACGAACAACACCGTCTCGGAGAACGCTGATGGGATCAACTTCGACGACGTCGAAGACGCACTGATTGTCGACAACACCGTGACGGACAATCGGTGGGAAGGGATCGGGACGACCACGGCTCAGAGCGGGAACGTGAACCTCACCGTCGAATCGAACGACGTCCGCGGAAACGACGTTGGAATCGACGTCAGTCAGCACGTCAGCGAAGCGGTCGATCACCTCACGATCGTGGACAACGTCGTCTCCGACAACGACGACGTCGGGATCAACGCGCTCAATGCGCGGCTGCTGGGGAACGTCGTGACGGACAACGGTGCGACTGGCATCGAGGTTACGCGCGATGGGCAGGTCGAGGGCAACACCGTCACCGGAAACGATGGCCACGGAATCAGTTCGGACGTCGGAACGGTGCGAAACAACACGGTGTCGAACAACGCGAACGATGGCATCTACCTCGTGCAGTGGAGCGACGGGCCGATCACCGGCAACGTCGTCTCGGGCCACGCCGTCGACCTCCGGCTGGTCGAATCGACGAACGCCACGGTCCTCGACAACGAATTCGACGCCGGCATCAGGATCGAGGAATCGCGCTGGGGCGGGTACTCGGACAGTATCGAGAACTTCGATCACGAGATCGGAAACAACACCGTCGACGGCGAGCCGCTGTACTACGCGTTCGGTGCCGAATCCGTCGCCGTCCCCAGTAACGCCGGCCAGGCGATCGTCGTCAACGCGACTGACGTGACGATAGCGGACGTCGAGGCCGACGGCGTCGCGACAGCCGTCCACGTCGCGTACGCGACGGACGTGACGATCGACTCGGTTACCGTCACCGACAGTACGACCGACGGCGTTCACCTGGCCGTCTCCGAGAACGTCACCCTGGCTTCGAGTACCGTCTCGGGGAGTGCGGGCGACGGCGTCTACGTCGAAGAAGTTGCTCCACTCCACGTCGTCGAAACGGCGGCTACCGAAAACGACGGACACGGGATGTCGCTCGAACTGGTCGATCCGGCGGAGAACTCGACCGTCGCGAACAACACCGTCCTCGGAAACGACGTCGGCGTCGAACTCCACGTCTTCGGCGACCTGGTCGACGTCGTCGTGCGGGACAACGCGATCCAGGACAACGGCGACGGACTCGTTCTCGACGACGACGCCGAGGCGGTCACCGTGGCCGGGAACGCGATCCAGGGCAACGACGTCGGCCTCGTCTACGACTCATGGTCGCCGCCGGTGCTGGACGCGTCCGAGAACTGGTGGGGCCACGAGACGGGGCCGAGCGGCGGCGTCACTGACGGCTGTACGGACGAGGCTGCGGAGGGTTCGGGTGACGAAATCGAAGCGGATCACGGAACGGTCTGTTTCGACCCCTGGCTCACCGACCCGATCGGCGACGAACCGTACCCGGCGTTCACGTTCGCTCCCGAGGAGCCGTTCGAAGACGAACCCGTCACCTTCGACGCGAGCACCTCGTCATCTCCGGCCGGTGAAATCGCGAGCCACCGCTGGGACTTCACCGGCGATGGGTCCTTCGAGTCCACGGACGTGCCGGAGATCACGTACGCGTACGACGAGGCGGGAAGTTACGAGGTGACGCTCGAGGTCGAGGACGACGCCGGGGAAACCGCACAAACGTCACGATCGATCGACGTACGGGCGATCCCCGGGCCGACGGTCAGCGGCACCGTCTCCGATGCGGACACCGGGAGCGCAATCGCCGACGCGGACGTCGCACTCGTAGACGAGTCGGACGCCGTGGTCGCGCAGGGCGTCACCGACGCGTCCGGGAGCTACGAATTGGAGGCTCCCGAGGAGGGGATCTACCACCTGCTCGTCAACGCCGAGGGATACGAACCCGGCGGTGTCGAGGGCGTCGAACTCGATACGGACGAGGAAACGATCGAAGACGTCGAACTCGATCCGATCCTGTTCTTCGTGGAGATCCAGTCGACGAACTCGCCGGTGGTCGAAGGCGAGACGCTCGACGTCGAGGTGAGCGTCGAATACGTGGGCGACGGGCCGGCCAACGAGACGGTCGAACTCCGGGGACCCGACGACGAACTGCTCGCCAGCGAGACGGTCGCGTTCGACGACGACGGCCTCCAGACGGTCGCCTTCGAGTGGGAGACCGACGGCGACGACGTCGGCACCCACGTCCTTCGGGTCGAAGCGGGCGCGGACGCGGACGACGTCGACGTGACGGTCGAAGCATTCACCCCCGCGACCTTCGAGATCTCGGTCGACGCGACGAACTCGCCGGTGACCGAGAACGGGACGTTCGAGGTCGAGGCGACCGTCGAGAACGTCGGCGACGAATCCGGTACCGAGACGGTCGAACTCCGCGACGCCGACGACGAGGTGCTCGCGAACGAGACGACCGACCTCGGTGCGGGCGAGAGCGAGTCGGTCACCCTCGAGTGGGAGACCGGTCCGGACGACGTCGGCCAGTACTACTTCTCGGTCGCCACCGACGACGACGCGGAGACGGTGCCCGTCGCGGTCGAAGCGGACGACCTCGGTATCGCGTTCTCGCCCACCCAGCCGGAACCGGGCGAGACCGTCATCTTCTACGCGGCCCACGCCGAGGACCCCACGTGGGACTTCGGCGACGGCACCACGGCCCAGGGATCGCTCGTCTTCCACGAGTACGAGTGGCCCTGGGGAACGCGCACGGTGACCGTCACCGACGTCGACGGTACCGAAGAGGAGTTCGACGTATCGGTTCGGATGCCGACGTTAGAGTGGGATCCCCAGCCGATGGCCTCGACGTCGATCGACCGGGAGTACGGCGGCGTGCCGCTCTCGGGCGTCGAGTGGGAGGAGACGTTCACGGCCAGGCTGGTCAGCATGGACACCGTCGGCGCCGAGGCGGTGGACGTCGCGGAGTTCGTCTTCGAGCTCGGCGACGAAACGGTCACCAAATCCCCGCAGACCGACGGATTCGCCCAGGAGGCCGAGGCGACGTTCGACCTGGGGGAGCTCGACGGGGACGAAGAGTTGACGGTGACCGCGGTCACCGCCGACGGCGGCGAGTGGGAGATGACCGAGATGGTCGCCGTGACGCCGATGCCGGAGTGGCTCGAACCCTACGAGGACGCCTTCGAGGCCGACCGGGAGGCCGGCGAGCTCACCACGACGTTCGACCTCGGCGACCTGGGGGACGGCGAGGGATTCTCTCTCGACGACCTTCCGGTCGACACGGGCGAACAGTCGGCCGGCGGAGACGCTTCGGCACTGATCGTCTACGACGCGACCACCGCGACGGCGGTCGCCACCGGCGAGGGTGGATTCGAAGCCGACGTCCTCGACGCTTCGGTCGAGGCCGGCGCCGAGGTCGAAGCGTCGGTCGACTCGCAACTCGCCCTCCTGCAGGCGTGGCTCGCCGCCCACGCCGAAGTCGAGGACATCCCGGGGCCGTTCATGGGCGTCGACGCGCCGATTGTCGGCGAGGTCGGCCTCGGAACCGACATCGACGTCAGGATCGCCGCCGAGGGCGACTTCGACGGCGACTTCGCCTTCGAGCAGGGGACCGTCCAGCCCGGCGCTGGGCTCACCGTCTACGCGACGGTGGACGTGTACTGCGAGCTGTACGCCCAGGTCCACGGCGACGTCGACGTCGCGTTCGACTTCGGTCCCGAGGTCGACGACGCGAACCTGCGCGGGGAGGCGACGGTCGGCGGCGGCGGGGGCGTCGACTGCGGACTCCTCGAGGCGTCCCTGGACGTCGACCACACCGTGGATATCGGTGACGGCCTCGAGGGAACGACGCTCGTCCTCTCGGCCGACGACGCGGACGCCGTCGAGGACGTGGAGTGGGAACTCGCATCCAAGTACGGCGAGCGGCCGTTCGCCGGCGGCGAATCCGCCTCGGTCGCGACCGCGGGATCCGTCGCCGGGACGGCCGACGGGGTCGATCGTCTGACCGAGCGCGACCTGGAGGACACCCAGCCGGCCGTCGCCGCCGTCGGCGACGATCTCGTGGTCGTCTGGAGCGCCCAGTCCGAGGAGAAGAACGTCAGCGACGGGCGGGACCTGCGCTACCAGCGCTACGACGCGAGCGAAGGCGAGTGGTCCGAGACGACGAATCTCACCGACGACGCGACGAGCGACGAGCGGCCCGCGCTCGCGGCGAGCGACGACGGCGTCATCGCCGTTTGGTCGACGCTGAACGAGAGCGTCGACGCCGACGCGGTCGACGGGCCCGACGACCTGTTCCCCCACTACGAGATCGCATACGCGATCGACGACGGCGACGGCTGGAGCGAACCCGAGGTGGTCACCGACACCGACGAGCTGCAGACCCGACCCTCGGTTGTGTCCACCGACGAGGGCTGGCTCCTGGCCTGGGAGTCAGTCCAACTCGCCGACGGGAACGTCTCCGCCGGCGACGTTCGCTACGCGACCGTCGACGCCGACGGCGAGGCGGGAGCGATCGAGACGATCGCGGACGCCACGCTGCCGGCGCTGGGACTCGACGCGAACCGCGAGTTCGCCGCGCTGGCCTACGCGACGATCGACGACGGCCCGACCGCCGACGCCGGCGCTGGCGAGAGCCGCACCGCCGACGTCGTCACCGAGCGCGTGGATGCCGACGGCGAGCGCGAGGAATTGCACGCTCACGCGGCGGGCAACGTCACCTCGATCGCGACGGACGCGGGTCGGACGGTCTGGGTCGACGGCGTCCTCGACCCGACCGTCCACGAAGGCGACGCCAACGGAGCCGAGGGTCTCGAGCTCCGCGAGGACGTCCGCGAGGTCTCCGAGCTCGCGCTCGCGAGTACGGACGAGGACGCCGTCCTCTCCTACCGCGCGATGACCGACGGGGAAAGCGCCAACGACCTCGTTTACCGGTTGAATCGCGGCGACGGTTGGATCCACGACCGCGAGCACGTCGCCGTGGGCGAGGCGAACCACACGGCGTGGCACGCCGACGTGACGCCCGCCCCCGACGGCGAGGGCTTCCACGCCGCCTACGCCGTGCAGAAACTCGACCCGAACGCGACGAACGACGTGTTCGTCGCCGACCACGAGTTCCGGCCCGCATTCGACCTCTCGGCGACCGCGACCGAGGCCGCCGCCGGCGAGACCGCGACGGTCGAGTACGAACTCCGAAACGTCGGCGACGTCGCGACGGTCGACGACGTGACGGTCATCGTCGAGAACGCCTCGGAGGTCGTCGATGAGGGCGATCACGACGCTCTGGAGGCCGGCGAAAACGTGACCGGCACGTTCGACCTCCCGGTCGACGAGTACGGCGCGTTCGACCTGCGCGTCGAGCACGACGAGCAGACCCACGCCGGCGTCGAGGAGGCGACCGTCGTCGCGGCGACGCCGTCGCTCTCGGTCGGCTCGATCTCGAGCGAACGCGGCGAGGCGGATACCGTCGCGATCTCGGCCGCGGTGCGAAACGACGGCGGCGCCGCCGCGACCGACGTGCCGGTCGCCTTCGACGACGGAACCGGTACGGTCGCCGCGACGACCGTCGACCGGATCGGTTCCGGGGAGAACGCGACGGCGTCGGTAACGGTCGATGCGGGGTCGCTGAACGGGACCGTCCCGGACCTGGTGCGCATCGATCCGAACGGCAAGCTCGAGGCGGACGCGGTCGCCTCGGACGAACGGACGACGTGGTTCGTCCGGCCCGACCTCGCGGTGGGGTCCGTCGAGTACGTCGACACCGACGACGGCGTGACCGCGGAGGTCCTCGTGGCCAACCGCGGGAACCTGTCCGCGGACGCAACCGTCAGGATCGTCGACGACGATCGGACGGTGCTCGGCGAGGCGGACGAGCGGATCGACCGCGCGTCGACCGCCGGCGCGACGTTCGCGGTCGTTCCGGTCGAGCTCGGCGACGTCCCGGAGGGGACCCGGGTCACCGTCCTCGCGGAGAGCGACGTTCCGGACGCGGACCCGACGACGGCCGGCCTCGGTGACGAGGTGGGCCCGATGTACGCCGCCGATCGGCCCACCTTCGACGTCTCGATCGCGGCCGTCGAGGCGCCGGAGCGGACGGGGGGCGACCTGGCCGTCGACGTGGTCGTCGAGAACCGGGGTGACGAGCTCGACACCCAATCGCTCGTCCTGGCCGTCGACGGGGAGGACGCCGACGCGACGGCGGTCGAGTTGCATCCCGGGTTCGAGACGACGGCGACCCTCTCTACCACGGTCGACGAGGTCGACCGGCCGGGGATGGACATCCGCGTGGCGAGTGAAACCGCCCACGACGTGCGAACGGTCGCCGTGGCGTCGTCCGACGACGACGGCGGCGAGACGCCCGGGCCGTCGCCGCCCGCGCCGGCGCCCGATCCGGCCGCGTTCGAGGTCGTCGAACTCGTGGCTCCCGACGAGATCGACGTCGGCGAGTCGCTCCCCGTGTCGGCGACGGTCCGAAACGTCGGCGAGGAATCGGGAACGTCGACGGTCGCGCTGAATCTCGAGGGGCGGACGATCGACGACCGCGAGATCGAGCTGGACGGGGCCGACCGCGAAACGTTCGAGATCGAGATACCGGCGGCGGATTTGTCGGTCGGCGAGCACGAACTCCGTCTCGACGTCGGCGACGACGAGGCGACGACGACGGTGCTGGTGACCCGGGACGGATCCGCCGAGGCGGACGACGATCGGACCGACGACACCGGCGCCGACGACGAGCCGCCGGTCGACGACTCGACGGACGACGGCGCCGACGACGACGGGTTACCCGGATTCGGGGCGGTGGCTGCCCTCGCGGCGCTGCTCGCGATCGGCGTGCTGGCTCGGCGGTCGCGCGGGCCGCGATGACGCCCTCGCCGACGGTCGGCTCGGCGTCGGTCTCGCCGGCGACCGTCCGGCGCATCCGCTGACCGTCGGCGAGGGCGTCACTCCCGGATCGAGCTGGCGAGCGACGAGATTCCCTCGTATTTCTCGAGCTCCGCGAGCGCGTCGTCGGCGTCGACGGCGAGTTCGTAGCTCGGACGGCCTTTCCCCACCGGCGAGGGGTTCTTCTCGCGGTGGCACTCGAGCACGCCGTTCGCCTCGAGAACGTTCAGCGCGCGGGAGACGTCGGCCTCCGAGAGCCGACCGGTTTCGACGGTGAACCGTTCGTTGCAGGTCGAGCGAACCTCGTCCGGGCGGACCGATCCGTCGGCGCGGTCGATCACGCCCAGGAGCACGACCCGCTCGAGCAGCGTCGCCTCCGCGACGGCCGCGTGCACGTCCATGCTCGATCGTTTGTGATCGAGAATAATGAACTTCGGGTCGCCGTGACGGTCGGAGCGATCGGTCGAGCAGTCGGGCCGTCGTGACGGGAGGGGAGCGCTCCGGCAACCGTGAGACAGAGGGGTCGGAACGGCCGGTCGGACGGTCGGATCGTCGTGACGGTCGGAACGGCCGGTCGGACGGTCGGATCGTCGTGAGGATCGAGACGACCGTGGGGCCCGTTCCCCCGAGCGAACCAGTCCCGAAACCGTCCATAGCGACCGTAGCGCGGAAGCGTTTTCCGGCCAGCGACCGAAGGTCCCCCAATGGACCCACTCGTCCCCTTTCAGGCGGCGGAAGCGACGCTCGTCGTCGGCGCGCTCGTCCTCGTTCTGGCCGTCGTCACGCTCTGGCAGATGGTCGTGTTCGTCAACGCCTACGATCGCGAGGCGCTGACGGTGTTCGGCGAGTACCGCAAGCTGCTCGAGCCGGGGCTGAACGTCGTGCCGCCGTTCGTCTCGCGGACGTACCGCTTCGACATGCGGACCCAGACGATCGACGTGCCGAGCCAGGAGGCGATCACCCGCGACAACTCGCCGGTGACCGCCGACGCCGTCGTCTACATCCGGGTCATGGACGCAAAGCGCGCCTTCCTCGAGGTCGACGACTACATGCGGGCCGTCTCGAACCTCTCCCAGACGACGCTGCGGGCAGTGCTGGGCGACATGGAACTCGACGACACGCTCAGTCGCCGGGAGAAGATCAACAGCCGCATCCGGGAGGAACTCGACGAACCCACCGACGAGTGGGGGATCCGCGTCGAGTCGGTCGAGGTCCGCGAGGTCACGCCCTCGCCGGACGTCAAGGGCGCGATGGAGAAACAGACCTCCGCCGAGCGGACCCGTCGGGCGATGATCCTCGAAGCGCAGGGTGAACGGCGCAGCGCGGTCGAGAAGGCCGAAGGTGACAAACAGAGCCAGATCATCCGTGCACAGGGTGAAAAGCAGAGCCAGATCCTGGAAGCCCAGGGTG
>SKPV01000009.1 GCA_007119345.1 Halovivax sp. | reverse complement strand
TTTCGTCGCCGTCCTCGCACGGAGGCTTCACCGATTTCGTCGCCGTCCTCGCACGGAGGCTTCACCGATTTCGTCTCCGCCTCTGCGGGGCCGTTTCACCGATTTCGCTCCTCCCCTCGTGCCGTCGTACCCATACACCAGTTCAGTTCGTAATCATCGACGGATTATGCATGCGAGCGCGACCGCGGGTCGTCCCGGCAATCGTCGATCGATCCCCTCGCCAGCGTTGCGATCGCGTTACTCCCCGGTGATCGCGGTATCGCCGACGGCTGCCTCCGCCTCCTCGAGCGCGGTTCGAGCCGCCAGCACGATCGCGTGCGGCCACCCGAGCGGGGTCGCGCTGTCCGGAGTCCCGTCGTCGAACACCTGTTCCGGGAGGTAGCCGCCGTCGACTCGGAGCGAGCCGTCGAGATCAACGATTTCGGCGAGCGTGCGCGCCCGACGGTCGAATCGCGCGGCCTCCGACCGATCGTGGGCGGCGAGCAGGTTTCGTAACTCGAGAGCGGCGTGGGCGCCCCAGGCGGTGGTGACCGACCAGATTTTTGGCGCCGCCTGTTCCCGGCGGCGCCAGGGGTCGTCCTCGAACCGGGCCAGCCCCTCGACCGGACCGTCGGGGTCGCGATAGAGCCCGTCGAGGGTGGTTTCGACGTGGGAGACGAGCCGGTCGAGGCGTTCGCCGTCGATCTCGCCGACCGCGTCGTAGCGCAGGTGGGCGGCGGCGAGCGCGAGGGTGCTTCCGTCGAGGCGCTCGTCGAGGTCCCCGTCGTCCGATCGCAGGGCGTAGGTCTCGCGGTCGGGGACCCAGAGCGCGTCGAGTCCGTCGTACACCTCGGTCGCCCGCGTTCGCGCGCGGCTCGCGAGTTCGTCGTCGACCGGTGCGGCGGCGACGCTGGCGTAGGCGTCGAGGTAGGTCGCCGTCGTGTGGGCGAAGCGCCCGGTCATGTTCTCCCAGGCGTTCTGGACGCGGCCGGGGAGCCCGTCGTCGTCGACGGTCGCCTCCAGCCCGTCGAACGCGGCGACGACCGTCTCCCGGACGTCCGCGTCGTCCGGATCGACGTGTCGGAGGTAGTCGGCCAGGTAGCCGGTGACGCTCGCGGTCTGGTCGGCCTGGTACTCCGCGGTCTCTGTATCCTCGAGGCGACCGTTCGCCCACCCGGGCGCGAGGCTCCCGCTGTACGTCCAGACGCGGTGGGGCCAGGTGCCGTCGGCGAGCTGGGTGTCGACGTAAAATCGCGCGCTCGCGGCGTGCCACTTTTCGAGTCCGAGGTCCGCGCGCCGATCCGCGGCGAGCAGGAAGCGAGCGATCTCCGCGTCGTCGCGGAACCAGGTGTAGCCGTATCCCCCCGAGTTCCGGAAGAACGGGTCGAACTCCGGGCCCGCGATGCGCGCCCCGTTCGGCGCGCGCAACAGCGCCAGCGCCCGAAGCTCGACGAGCTCGTCGTCACCCGCGTCCGGGAGCCGGCGGGCGTACTGTTCGCGTCCGGCCGCGAGCAACGCCCCGCGGTCGTCGTGGGCGGATGCGGCCTCCCGAACGCGCCCCAGGGCGTCGTCTCGTCCCCCGTCTTCGTCCTCGTCCCAGAGGAGGGTCGCGACCGTGGCGCTCGGCGGTTCCCCTTCGAGGCCGATCTCGGCCGTCACGACCGGACTGAGCTGGACTTCCTCGTACCGACCGGCGTCGTCGTTCGCGAGGCGCGGGAACGCGGTCGGTTCCGGCGAGAGGACCTCTTCGAACCGCGGCGGTATCTCGCCGCCGACGTCGATCGGCGTCGACGCGGACGCGAAGTCGCGCTCCCGGTGGTGGAGGACTTCTACCGCGTCCCCGTGGCGGAGCTGGCCGACGCGGCCGGCCCGTCCTTCGGGGGCGAACGCGAAGCACGCGTAAAGGGCATCGACGTCGGCGACGTCGTCCGCTCGCAGGTGGGTCAAGTGGAGCCGTCCCACGGCGAGGTCGTACTGCACGACGGGCTTCCCGTCGACGTCGTGTCGCGTTTCGACCACGGCGGTGTCGTCGACGTAGCGCTGTCGGTCGCCGTCGAGCCAGAACACGTTCCCGTCGACCTCGACGCCGAACCGAGAGCGTTCGATGCCGGTCAGTCCGCAGAGTGGATAGCTGAAGTCCCTGAGCGATCCGTCGCGCGAAACGTGGACGAGTCGATCGTCGAGCCCGGTAAAGCGCCCCGTCGTCGAGCGGCGCTCGCCCGGAAAACGAGTGGGCGAGCCCCGGTTCCGCTTGAAGTCGTCGAGAGCGGCGTGCAACTCCATCGTCGGGAGAGTCGGCCTCCGAGCAATTAAACTTTGTTGTAATATGTATTCTCACTTTTCGGATGTCGTCGCGCCGGTCGACGGCCGAATCAACTCGTATCCGACCCGCGCCGTGTTTCTCGTCGGCCGATGTCGAATCCGCGGGTCTCGATTCGGTCCCTCGGCGGGGTCCGTCGGCCGTCGAGCGGGGGATGGCGCGCACCGTCCGGGTGCGAGTTCGGAATCCGAGAGCGGCCGGAATCGGGAAACGGGCAGAGATCGGGAAGCGATCGACCGGATCCGGCCACGCGCGAGGCAGCTACCGGAATCCTTTTTCCCGGATCGCTCGAATCCGTGACGTACCGAGTACTCATGGATGACGGGGACCTCGCGGCGATGCTTTCGCGGTTCGGCCTCTCCGAGAAGGAGATAGACACGTATCTGGCGATCCTGGAGCGAGGGGAGGCCAAGGCGAGCGAGATCGCCGATGCGGCGGACGTCTCGAAACGGTACGTCTACAGCATCAGCGAGGAGCTCGAGACGCGCGGCTTCGTCGACGTCGACGATCACGCGGTGCCGACGGTGATCCGGCCGGTGGCGCCCGAGCGGGTCGTCGACCGCCTCTCGCGTAACGTCGAGGCGATGGAGCCGGAGATCCGTTCCCGATACACGGCGACGGCCGAAACCGGCCAGCAGTTCGAAGTGATCAAATCACGTCAGACGGTGCTCAAGCGGATCGAGAGCCGGCTCTCGAACGCGGAGACCGAGGTGACGCTCTCGGTGCCCGCGAGCGTCCTCCCCCACGTCCGGGAGACGCTCGAAGAGACCGTCGACCGGGGCGTGCTGGTCTTGCTCCTCCTGGGGGCGACCGGCGAGGACGACGTCGACCTCGCGTCGGTCGCCGGCACGGCGAGCACCGTCCGCACGTGGGAGGCGCTCGTCCCGACGATGCTCACCGTCGACGGACGACACGGTTTGCTGACGCCGAGCCAGATGCTGACGAACGCGAGCCGGGACACGCGCGCGATCGCCATCACGCAGGAGCAGCTGGTTCCGGTGTTCGTCGGCTCTTTCCTGGCGAACTACTGGCCGGTCGCCGAGGAGCGGTACGTGGCGACGCCGGACGACCTCCCTCGCACGTACGAGGGCTTTCGGAACGCCGTGTTCCAGATCGCGCTCCACCGCGCCACGGACACCCGACTCGAGGCCAGCGTGGAGGGCGGTCCGGTCGGCGAGCTGGACCTCCGCTCGCCGATCACCGGCGAGGTCAGCGGGGTTCGTCAGAGCCTCGTTCGACCGGTGACGTCGACGCTCCCCGTCGAGAACGCGTTCGAGCTCGCGATCGACGGAGACCGCGTCTCCGTCGGCGGCCCGGGAGCGTTCCTCGAAGACGTCGAAGCGAGCTCCGTGACGCTGCGCCGGCTCGAGGAACCCGCCGGGTGATCGACCGACCGAGGAACCCGCCGAGTGATCGACTGACCGGACGGGAAGCGGCCGACGACGGCCGCGGCACTCCAGATTTTTCGGCCGTGAGTAAATCTTTTCAGCCCGGTCGACGAACGGAGCGCCATGACGGACACGACCGCGTGCGGCGCGAGCGAGGCGCCCCACGCCCGGACGAAAGCCGACCCGATCGCCGCGGGGGCCCGGACGGTCCCGATGGCCGACCGCACCGTTCCGACGGCCGGGGAGCGGGCGACCATCCTGCGGGCCCGATTCGGGAGGGCTCGGCCATGAGCGCTCGCGGCGACGTGCGCCGGCGCATCGTCGACGGCGGCGTGGTGGCCGTCCTCCGCGGCGTCGATCGGGAGCGGATCGTCCCCGCGGCGCGTGCGATCGCCGACGGCGGCGTCACCGGAATCGAAGTCACGGCCGACGACCCGGGCGCGACCGAGAAGATCGCGGCCATCGATCGCGAGCTCGAGGATCACGAAGCCGTCTTCGGCGCCGGGACGGTCCTCGACGCCGCGACCGCGAGCGCGGCGATCGACGCCGGCGCCGAGTTCGTCGTCTCGCCCCACACCGACCCCGAGGTGATCGAGACCTGCAACCGCCGGGGCGTCCTCTCGATGGCCGGCGTGATGACTCCGACGGAGGCGGTGACCGCCCTCGAAGCCGGTGCGGACGTGCTCAAAGTGTTCCCGGCCAGCACCGTCGGCCCGAGCCATCTCTCGGCGCTCGCCGGGCCGCTCGGCCCGGTCGACCTCGTTCCGACGGGCGGGGTCACCCTGGAGAACGTTCGGGACTTCGTCGACGCCGGGGCGATCGCCGTCGGTATCGGCGGGGCCCTGGTCGACGGCGAAGCGATCCGGCGCGGCGCGTACGACGAACTCGAGTCGCGGGCCGCTGACTTCGTCGACGCGATCGAGGAGGCACGCGAGGAGTAACGCGCCCGTCGATCCGACCACCGAGGCTCGAACGGAGACGCGCCCGTCGATCCGGCCACCGAGGCTCGAACGGAGACGCGCCCGTCGATCCGGCCACCGAGGCTCGGGCGCCAACGCGCCCGTCGAGCCTGCCGTCGACGCCAGCGACGGATACCGAGTTCACCTTCAGACGGACGGCGGATGTCTCTCGGTCACGCGGTCGCGTCGTCGGCTCCGCGTCGCAAGGCCTATCCCCGACCCGCAGGTAAATGCACGCATGGACTTCCCGCCGAACCAGGGTATGGATCAGAACGAGGTCAACGAGCACGTCGACGACCTGCTCGCGGAGGAGGAGGTCGTCCTCTTCATGAAGGGCAACGAGCTGATGCCCCAGTGTGGCTACTCGCGGCGCGCGCTCGGGCTCATCGCCCAGCACCGCGAGGACGTCGAGACCGTGGACGTTCTCGAGTCCCTCGACGAGTACCGGGCGGCACTCGAGCGCCACAGCGGCTGGGAGACCATCCCCCAGACGTTCGTCGACGGCGAGTTCGTCGGCGGCAGCGACATCCTGGTGGAACTCGACGAGCGCGGCGAGCTGGCGGAGACGCTGAACGCGGAGTGATCCGCCGACCGACCGACGCGGGACGCGCACCGACCGATTCCGTGTCCCGATTCCGGTCCACACGATCGATTCGTGCCTCGAGGACCGGATATATACGGTCAGTTGGATCCGGTATGCAACAGCAGTTCATATAAGCCACCCGCCCGTATGCTAAACCGAGAGACCAACGCCCGCATTCCCACTCATGTCATCAGAGGAATCCAGCCACGTGTATCGTCTGCACTCGACGCTCGAACTGCCACTCGAAGACCTCCACGACCACATCGATTCGGCGACCTATCCGGACGGGGTCACCGACGTGGAGATCACCCGACGCAACAACACCCTCATTCTGAAGGCCGTCGCGGAGGACGAAAGCGTGAGCAAGTACACGCCGACGGCCCAACTCAAAGCGAGCGTCACCGAGAACCGGGTCTACGAGGAAGATCCCGAGGAGCGACGCAACGCCTTCCGCTGGGAGGACGACGAGGAAGAGGAGATCGAGTCGGAATTGGTCGAGTACGCGGCGTTCAAGGGTGATCGGGAGACGGTCCTCCAGAACTCGCTGTTGCAGTACGAGATGTTTCTCGTCCTCCGGGACATCGCCGAAGCCTCCGAGAAGGGCACGCTCACGGCGATCTCCGAGCGCGACGGCCAGTTGGAGGCGACGCGGGTCGTCGACGGCGAGGTCCGACCCGCCGACGTGGAAGTGGTGGAAGGCCCGCGAGACAGTACGAGCACGAAGTCGGGCGTCAACTGGCGGGACAACAAGTTCATCAGCGACTGAGAGTCCGCGCCAACGCGGCGGATGATGCGGAACACTGGAGGAAAAGGATTCTCGGTCGCTCACCGATGTGGGGGAAGAAATCGACGAATCCGCAGCAGGACGCCGGAACCGCAGCCGCTTTTTCAGTTTCACTCCGCTCGGATGACCTATTTACCTCTCCGAAACGAAGAGTAATTTGAGGAGAGACGTACTATGACGCCCCGCGCAACGTGCACCGAGTGTCGATGGGTGTTCCAGTCGGACGACCACGAAGCGGTTTCCGACGCCCTCGAACGACACGCTCGAAAGGAGCTGCACCACGTGGACTTCCGTCGGTCGAATCCGGCTTCGATGTAGCCGGTCGCCGTCGTCATCGATCGAATCGACGAGCGGTTCGCGGTCCGGAGCGGTCGGACTCTTCGCTCCCACCGGAACTCGGTTAGTCGTCTTCGTTCACCGGTTCCCGGCCCCGCCCCGGCTAGCCGCCTTCGTTCATCGGTGCCCGGCCCCGCCGGCGTTTCTCGCCACGACGAGCATTGTCCGGTCGGGCCGCTCCCGCGTCGAGCGAGAATTTTCGGGCGGTCCCCTCTCGCGCCGTACGAGCGGAGGCCTCGTGCTCGGAGGATGGGCAGGAAGGCCCGGACGATCGGTGGCTTCGATCCACCAGAATTACGAGGGAGATCCGCAAACGCCGTCGGTGGACGTCGTCGCCGACGCCGGTTCGACCACGATGATCGTCTCCTCGGCGGACTCGATCCGCACACGGTACCCCGCGTACCCGAACTGGATCGAGAGCGCCTCGGTCTCGCTCTCGGCGAGGACGCGCTCGAGGGCGTCGGGGTCGGCCACCTCGTAGAGCGGCGGCAGTTCGATCGGGTCGACGCCCTTCCGGTCTGCCACCATCTCGACGATCGCGAGGGTGATCTCGGAGTCGGGGTTCATGCACGTCCGGATTCCGCCGACCACTATAACTCCCGGCGATCATTTTCTGACGCGCGTCTGACGCAGGTCCGACGGGCGGGCGGAACCGAACGCACGCCCGACCGGTCGACCCCGCTCGGTCCCGGTCCGGTCGACCCCGCTCGGTCACGGACCGGTCGACAGCGCCCGGTCGCCGTCCGGTCCATTCCGCCCGGTACCCGTCCGATCGACTCGGTTCGGTCACCGAGAGGCTCGCGCCGCTCGCCCGCCGAGCGGCGGTGGTCTCCCACCCGCGTCAGGCCAGCCGCTCGGAGGCGATCTTCGCCCCCTCGACCAGCGCCTCGAGCTTCTTCCAGACGAACGGCGGGTGGACGAGGTTCGCGCTCATCACGGTCTCGAAGCCGCAGTCGCAGCCGGCGACGATTCTGGACGGGTCGCCCACGCTCTCGGCGAACCGTTCGAGCCGGTCGGCGACGACGGTCGGGTGTTCCACGGCGTTCGTCTTCACGTCGATGACGCCGGGAACGAGCGTCCAGTCGCCCGGGAGCGGGTGTTCGGCGATCGTCCGGTACTCGTGGGCGTGGCGGGGGTTCGCGCCCTCGATCACCAGCCCGCCCGCGTCCGCTTCGTAGATTTCGTCGACGACGTCGCCGAGCGCCACGTCGTGGTGGTGCGGGCCGGGGTAGTTGCCCCAGCAGGCGTGGAGGCGAACCCGATCGGCGGGGACGCCGTCGAGGGCGACGTTGATCGCCTCGACGTACGTTTCCACGCGCTCGCGAAACTCCTCGATCGAGGCGTCCTCGTCCGTGAGGGTGAACCCGGCGAGCAGCTCCGGCGCGTCGACCTGCAACAGCGCGCCGTGGTCTGCGATCGTCGCGTACTCGGTCCGGAGCGCTTCGGCGAGGTCGAAGAGGTACGATTCGACGTCGTCGTGATACTCGGACTCGGTGAACCTGACGACGGCGCCCGGCGACGGGGCGGTGTGGAATCGATCGGCGAACGAGATCCCCTCGGCCTCGACCGCCTCGTCGAAGCGAGCGAGCTCCGCCTCGAGCTCGTCAGCCCCGACGTACTCGATCGGTCCCGTCGCGATCGGTCCCCCGATGTTCTCGATATCGCCCAGCGCTCGCTCCGCAAACTCGGGGAACTCAGCGAGGTCGGCGGGCAGCGCGCGCTCGGCGAACCGATCTGCGTACCCCGAGAGGCGGTTGGTCACGTCCACCGAGTACGCGAGGCGGGGCTGTTCGCCGTCGTTCGCCACGTCGACCCCGACGTCGGCCTGCTTTCGGACGACGTCTCGGACGGCCCGGCCGACGGCGTCGTCGAACGCCCTCGAACCCGGTTCGTCGTCGCTCCGGAGCGCGTCGCGCACCGCCTCGGAGCGGGGCAGACTGCCGACGTGCGTGGTCTGGATGAGTGTCTCGTCCGACATCCGTGTTCACTCGTACGTCTCTACTCGTCGCCGGGCGGATTAGTATCTCCTCCCTGTCCGCGTCCGTCGGCTCGGTTCGAGAATCGCTCTCTGCGCGTACGCCGATCTCGTCTCCGATTGGCGTCCAGTTTGTCCTCGAACGGCGTCCAGTTCGTCCGTGAACCCCGTCCAGTGCGATCCTGAACCGCGTCCGGTTCGTCCGTGAACGGCGTTCAGTTCGTTCCCGAATCGCGTCTCCGTCGGAAGGGGACCGAGCACCTGGGCGTTCGCCGTTCACTGGCAAGCACTGGGACTACCCCCCCGACGGTAGTCCGCTAGGTATGGTCGACGAAGACCTCGAACTCGAGAGAGACCTCGGCGATGCGACGATCGTCTACGAAGACCCCCACGAGGGTACCGTCGAGCGGACGGTGCCGAACGAACACGTGGCGTACTTCCAGGATCACTGGATCATCAAGACCGACGAGGACGACCAGGGGAACGACATCGTGCGTCGAATCCCGTCCAGGCGGGTCCACTACGTCGAGCGGTCCGTCGAGGAGTTCGAAGAGGAGATCAAGACGCTGTTCGATCGCGTCGAATCCGTCGCGACGCGACTCCAGACGAAGATCCCGATCGGCGGCGGTGGCGGTCGAGAGGAGCGTCGGGACGATCCGTACGAGATCGACGTCGACGCCGGCGAGTGACGCGCTCGGCCAACCGGCGTTCCTCCGGGCCGTCTCTCGCCCGATCTCTCCGCGGGGAGGTCCGCGTCGCGAGACCGACCGTCAGTCTCCGCCGGATCGGTTTCCCCCGTCGCGTCGTCTCGCGGTGACTCACCCGGGCGGATCGATCGGACCCGGATCGTTGTCTCCACACCCGTGGCGGTAGCGGAGAGAGAAGCTTCGCTCCCTGTCCTCGGGGGCGTCGATCGTCTCCTGCGTGATCGTCTCGGTGACTTCGTACACGTCGATCCGGACGAGTTCGTCCCCGTGTTCGTCCGGCCAGCTCTCACAGAGGTGGTCGGCCAGGAGCGGCGCGACCTCGGTGTGCGAACCGCCCCGGCGAACGCTGTTCATGTAGAACCGCTGTCGATACGTGTCGTGTTGCTTCTGGAGTTCGTCGTGGGCCCGATCGTACGTCAGCGGGCGCCCGTCGTTGAAGACGTCGATCCGATCACCGCCCACCGTCTCGGCCGGAAAGACGTAGTACCGGTCGGTCGACCGCGGGTTCGGCGCGAACACGCTCCAGGGTGGCTGTTCGATACCGGCCGCCGCCGCGACGGTGTGGACGTGCTCGACCCCGGTCGTCTCCTCCAGGGCCTCCTCGAAGCGCTCTTCCTCCGGTCGGTCGTCGTCCATGAACACCCAGACCTGCGCGGGGACGACCAGCGCCACGATCAGGATGGTCGCGACGATCACCACGAGCGATCCCCGGTAGACGCCCGATCGTGCGCGTCGGAGGCGTTCGTCGTCGACGCTCGCACGCGGGAGGGCGGCGGCGACTCGACGCCCTCGTCGGTCGAGCGCGGACCGGAGCGACTCGAGGCGATCGGCGAGTCCCGCCGCCCGGGCCACGGCGCCCGCGTCGCGCCAGAACTGCGCCTGGAGGAAGAGCGTCAGGCCGGCGATCGCGACGTAGGCGAACGCGCCGATGCGGACCGTCACCGCGAAGGAGGCGTGAGCCCCCACGAACATGAACGTCAGGAGCATCCGTGGTCGACCCCACAGGAGGATCAACAGCGGCGAGCCGAGCAGCATGAAGTACCAGGCCAGTCCCCCGTACTGGAGCAGCGTGGGGAACGCGCGCAACGCGTCCCCGAGGAGGAACGTCATCTCGTCGATTCCGAAGATCAGCGGCGTCGCCTCGCCGCTGGTCCAGAGGTCGGACTCCCGCTTGTGGACCCCGTTGACGACGTACATAAACACCATCTGGCCCAGGGCGAACGCCGTCGCCACGTTCGCAACGGACGCTCGGGGCGCGCGTTCGCGGTGGACGGCGTCCACCGACCACCGCTCGCCGAGGGGCAGGAAGATCGCCCAGAACAGGAGCAGCCGGAAGAGCGTGTCGGCGTAGCTCAGTACGAACGGGTTGTGGTGGTCGAGCGAGACGACCAGCAGGAACGCACAGATCGTCGCGAGCCGGGTCTTGTAACCGATCAGTAGCTGGAGGGCGATCAGCCCGGTGAGGACGAACAGCCCGGCGATCAGCGCCGGGTCCGACGTGAGGTAGTAGACGGAGACGGCGTAGTCGGGCGTGTGCTCCATCGCGAGCGACTGCGGGACGACGCCGTCGTCGGTGTAATAAAACGAGAAGTTGCGCGAGCGGAGCGCGAGGTCGGCGAGCACGAGCAGCGCGAGGAAGACGCGGAAAGCCGCGAGCGAGCGGGTGTCGACGCGAACGCAGCTCCCGAACGCGCTTCGAAGGGTCACTACGGGATTGGAGGGCGGGGCAACCACGGGTGGGACACGTAGGGACACATACAATTCGGGTGTAATATTCGTTTCTATCGGCAACCGCATTCGACGGTCGGCAGCCGTTCCGAACGCGATGGTTCGGCAGCCGTTTCGAAGGCGACGGTTTGCCAGCCGTTTCGAAGGCGACGGTTTGCCAGCCGTTTCGAAGGCGACGGTTTGCCAGCCGTTTCGAAGGCGACGGTTTGCCAGCCGTTTCGAAGGCGACGGTTTGCCAGCCGT
>SKPV01000093.1 GCA_007119345.1 Halovivax sp. | reverse complement strand
GACCGGAGTCCAGCGCGGCAGCCGATCGACGGCCCGAAGACGAACGGACGGCCGCGGGCCCGCAGCAGACCGCGGCACCGCGGGGCCACGGTCGAACCGGAGAAGGCGGGCCCAGCGATCGCAGCCCGGCCGGGGCGAGCGGTCGGGAGACGGACGAACGCCGGACGGAATCGCCGCGGGCGGCGCCGACGGTTGGGTCGCCATTCGGGGGAGATCCGCGGCTCGAACCCGAGCGGACGGCCGGCCCGCGAACCGGCGAGGCGAGACGCCCCGATGAATCCGAGCGCCGCGCCGATTCCGAGCGCCGCACCGCTTCCGAGGACCGCGCCGGCGGAGATCGACCCGGCGGCGAGACGCCCCTGCGCGGTCCGGACGCCCGGATCGATCCGGAACGCAAGCAACCCCCGACGGAGCCTAACGCGATCCCCGAGGGCGCCGATCGACGGCTCCCCGGGGGCAACGAACGTGGGAGTCCCGAGACCACCGAGCGGCGGCTCGAAGACGAACCCGACGCCCGGGCAGAGTGCCCCGACGACCACTCCGGTAGATCGGGCGGCGGCGACGAACGCGAGGGGCGAATCGACGACGAATCCGCCCGCGGGCTCGACGACGCCCGGCAGCACCCGAACGGTCCCGGCCGGCACCCGGAGGATCTCGGCCGGCACGTGGACGAACCCGAGCCCGACCGGTCCGCTCCCGATGAAGACGATGGCGGGACGGACGACCAGCGTTCTATCGACGAACCTGCAACGGGCGGCGAGCGAATGCAGGAGGTTCCGATCGAGCTCGAAGAAGGAGGCGTGGGAGGCGACCCGACGAGCGAGGATCGATCGGCCGAGGGGCCGACGGACGAAGACCGGCTCCACGGGGAACGAAGCGGCGACGAGCGATCGGATGGCGACCGGACGGACGAGGACCGGACGATGACGGATCGACCAGACGAGGACCGGACGACGGCGGACCGACTTGACGATGACGAACAACCCGCCGACGAGGAAACGGCTGACGAATCGAGCGGGTTGCTCAGTCGATTCCTCCGACGGTAGCTCGGTCCTCAGGGATCGCCGACGCCGCGACGACACGGTAGCGCCCATAATTTCAACTTTCCGACTAATTTCCCGATTTCTGTAGACACAGGGGCGGACATACCCAATATTTCTAATTTTATATTGGAATGCAGGGTTCCAGAGCAGTCGTTCTTCGATCCCCTTATTTCCGTGCGATGCTAACAGGAGGCGTACGAGCGGACGCAACGGTCGAGCGTTCGGAGGTGACTCTCGCGTGAGTAACGGTGAAAACGGAGCGGACGACGGCGAATCGGACCGAGACACGAACGAAGATCGACGACGAGGGTTCCACTTCGAAGCCGGCTTGCGACCGCTGTCGGACCTGCTCGGCAATCTGGTGGAAGTCGATGCGAGCGAAGCGCCGCCGCCCTCGGAGGACGCCGTCGAATGGGACGACGTTCGTCCCGAATCAGACCGCGGGCGGAGCGAACCGGAGCGCAAGCGGACGACGCGGGTCCGCAAATCGTCGGCCGAGCAGTGCCTGATCGATACGCGCCTGGACGACGACGAGTTCGTGGTCAACGCCGACGTTCCCGGCGCGAGCAAGGACGACGTTTCGGTCGGAATGAATCCGAGCACGGACCAGCTCGTGATCAGCAGAGGTGGGTCCGTCGTCGGGCGCGTCGACCTCCCCTGGAAGTCGGCCGAAGCGACGAACGTCTGGTTCAACAACGGAGTGCTCGAGGTTCGGCTCCGATCCGACGATTCGTGAGACCCATCGAGATCGCTCTTCGCAAGCTACGGCGCGGACGTGCTTGACACTTCACGCGTCCAGTCGGGATCTACTCACACCGATCTGTCAGCACGTGCCGGCGTCGCCGACGACTGCCGCCGTCAACCGTCGAGCACCGCCCGGTACCGCTCGCCCGCCTCGTCGTCGGCTTCGAGCGCCGCTCGAATTCGCGGGGAGATCCATCCGCGTCGACCGCCCTCGAAACCGTCGTCCACCCCGGCCACCGCCGTCCCCGCGGCGGGCGATCCCTCGAACCCGTCGGGCCGGAGATCCGACGGCAAAAACCGCTCGTAGATCGGCAAGCGCTCCCCGAGCGCCAGCCCCGCGTCCTCGGCGATCGCCTCCAGTTCCCGCAGCGCGGGCCAGGCGTAGTCGGGATTGACGTGGTCGTCGGTCACCGGCGAGACGCCGCCGAGGTCGTCGACGCCGCAGTCGATCAGCTCGCGGACGGGCGCCAGGTTCGGCGGAACCTGCACCGACACTTCCTCGGGAAGCGCCGCGCGTGCCATCGCCGTCACCCGGCGCATCGTCTCCAGGTCCGGCGTGCCACCCCGCCAGCGTTCGTTGTCGCGGACTGGCTGGACGATCACCTCCTGGACGTGGTCGTAGCGGTCGTGGAGCTCCCGGATCGCGAGCAGGCTCTCGGCGCGGTCCGCCCAGGTCTCGCCGATGCCGACGAGGATGCCGGTCGTGAACGCCACGTCCAGCTCGCCGGCGGTGCGGATGGTGTGCAGCCGCTGACCGGGCTCTTTCTTGCGGGGACCCCCGTGGGCGTCGATATCGGCCGTGGTCTCGAGCATTACCCCCATGCTCGCGTTGACGTCCGCGACGGTCGCCATCTGCTCGCGGGTTTGGTCGCCGGGGTTGGCGTGCGGAAGCAGCCCCTCCTCCAGCGCGACCACGCAGGCCGCCCGCAGGTACTCGTGGATCGAGTCGTACCCCCACTCGTCGAGTTGGGAGTGGATCGCCTCGTAGCGATCGTCGGGGTCGTCGCCGAAGGTGTACAGCGCCTCGGTGCAGCCGGCGTCGGCGCCCCGTCGGCAGATGTCGCGGACCTCCTCGAGCGAGAGCAGCGACGCCTCCCCGGGCGGATCGAAGTACGTGCAGTAGGTGCAGGTGTATCG
>SKPV01000258.1 GCA_007119345.1 Halovivax sp. | reverse complement strand
GTCGCCAGGCGTGCGTTCGTCGCCGGACCCCCGTTCGTCGGCTCCCCGTAGCGGCGACCGGACCGTCCGTCCGGGACAGCCGCCGCTGGCGGATCGAGGCGATCGTCGTGGACATCCTACGCGCGCACCTCCTCGCGCTCGCGGACGACTCCCGCCTCCTCGGCGAATCGATCGAGATCCGCCACGGTCACCTCACGCTTGTCCGCGCCGTAGTCCTTGACGCGGCGGGTGACGGTCCGGACCTGCTCGTCGGTCGGCGCGTAGCCGCGCTCGCGCAGGCGTTCGCGAACCGAGTGGGTGCCGGTGTGTTTGCCCATCACCAGCCGGCGTCTCGCGCCGACCATCTCCGGGGTCATCACGCCGGGTTCGAAGGTGTCGGCGTTCTCGATGACGCCCGCGGCGTGGATGCCGCTCTCGTGGGAGAAGGCGTTGGCGCCGACGACGGGCTTGTTCACCGGCGTCCCGACGCCGCTCGCGGTCTCGACGATCCGGGAGAGCTCCGCGATGCGGGTCGTGTCGATGCCAGTATCCGCCTGGTAGACCGACTCGACGGCCATCACGAACTCCTCGTAGGCGGCGTTGCCCGCCCGCTCGCCGATCGAGTTGACCGACACCTGCGCCTGGTCGGCGCCGGCCTCGATCCCCGCCAGGGCGTTGGCCGTCGCGAGCCCGAAGTCGTCGTGCGTGTGGACGTCGACGCGGGCGTCGGTGTGGGCCGTGACCGTCTCGATCAGGTCGGCGAATCGGTGGGGGGTCGCCACGCCGCACGTGTCCGGGACGTTGATCCAGTGGGTTCCCGCCTCGGTGACCGCTTCGATCACCTCGATCAGGAACGCCTCGTCGGTTCGCGTGGCGTCCATCGGCGAGAACATGCAGGTGGCGCCGGCCTCGACGATCCGCTCGACGGCCGCGACCGAACGCTCGATCACTTCTTCGCGGGTGGCGTGCATCGAATCCTCGATCTGGACGTCGCTGGTGCTCGCGAACGCGTGCACCATCTCGACGCCCGTCTCCAGCGCGGCTTCGACGTCGGCGTCCACGACGCGGGCTAACCCGCACGCGGTGGTCGACGTCGACGCGGCGATCTCGCGGACGGCCTCGAACTCGGCCTCGGAGTTGACCGGGAACCCCGCCTCGATGACGTGGGTCCCCATCTCGTCTAAGATCGCGGCGATCTCGCGCTTGTCGTCGGTGGAAAACGAAGTACCCGGCGTCTGTTCCCCGTCTCGCAGGGTGGTATCGAAGACGCGTACCGTCTCGATCTCGTCAGTGGAATCTAGCGTTCCCTGGAAGAACTCGACCGCCCTGACTGGTATCAGAGCCGCCGTCGATTGGGTTCGACATTGTACTGCAATCGCAGACCGGGGGCGTATATAACCTTGTCGGCGGTGACAACGTTTCCCGCGTCGAGCCGCGTCAGTCGCCGGCGGACCGGCCGTAAACCGCCGGGCGTAAACGACCTAAGATTGTTCCCCGGACCTAATACGCGCGGACGTCCGCCTCGGGCGGTTCCGGAAACCGGCGAGGATATCGAAAATTTTGGGAATGATCTTGTGGTATTTTCTCCCGCCCGTCTCGGACGCGCCCCAACTGATCGTTCGTCCGAAATTGACGTTCGCGATGGGTCCCGGGGCGGTTCCTCGGCTTCGGAACGGATTCTCGGTTTCGGAACGGTTCCTCGGCCTCGGAACGGACTCTCGGCTTCGGGAAGTATCCTCGACTGACGCGCTTCGGAGAGGTCCTCGACGAACGCGTCTCGGGACGGACGTTCGCCGCCGCAGGTCGAAGGACGGACGTCGTAACTGGGCCGACGACGCCGCGATGGACCGGCGACCGCTCGCTCCAACCGGCTGTCAGGACCGTCCGCCGGTTTCCAAGGGGCTAAGTAGTCTCGCCGGTGCCGTTCAGCCGAGAACCGAATGGCACTGTCGGCAAACGACCGGTCGATCGCCGGCTTTACGATGACCGGACACGGCCTCGTCCACTGGTTCGAGACGTCGATACCGATCTTCCTCGTCGTCTGGCTCGCGGAGTTCGACGTCTCCGTCGTGCTCTGGGGGCTGGTCGTCGCGGCCGGCTACGCGCCCTTCGGGATCGGCGCGCTCCCGGCCGGCATCCTCGCCGACCGGTTCGGGCCGAAGCGGCTGATCGTGGTCTGTCTCGCCGGGATGAGCGCCTCGTTCTTCCTGCTGGCGACCGCCGACACGATCGTCGCCATCGCGATCGGCCTCGTCTGCTGGGGGATCGCCGCCAGCATCTACCACCCGGCGGGGCTCGCGCTCATCAGCACCGGCGTCGAGCAGCGGGGGCAGGTGTTCGCCTGGCACGGCATGGCCGGCAACCTCGGGATCACGCTCGGTCCGCTCACCGCCGCGACGCTACTCATCGTCCTCGACTGGCAGCTGGTCGCGGCGCTGCTCGCCGTCCCCGGACTGCTCGCGGCGGTCTACGGACTCCGCGCGGACTTCGACCCGACGGCGGCGGTCGACGACGACGCCGACGCGGGTCCCGACGAGGCGCTCTCGCTGTCCGAGATCCTCGCGAACAGTCGGACGCTGTTCGCCAGCGCGTTCCTCGTCGTCTTCGTCATCGTCACGTTCGAGGGGCTGTTCTACCGCGGGATGCTCACCTACCTCCCGGAGATCCTCCACGGCTCGCCCGCGCTCGCGGGGATCGACCTCGGCCCGTCGCTCGAGGGGATCGAACCGAGCTTCTACGTCTACGCCGGCTTGCTCGTCGTCGGGATGGCTGGCCAGTACGCCGGCGGACTCATGACCGACCGCCTGCGACCCGAGCGGGGCCTGCTCGCCATCTTCGTCGTGCTCGCGGTCCTCGCGCTCGCGTTCGTGCCGGTCGTCATCGCGGGACCGGCCTCGGCCGCGGGGCTGGCCGCGGTCCTCGCGCTCTGCGGCGTCTTCGGCTTCTTCCTGTTCGCCATCCAGCCGTTCTACCAGGAGGCCGTGGCCGTCTACACGCCACCGGACTCCAGGGGACTCTCCTACGGCTACACCTACCTCGGCGAGTTCGGGCTGGGCGCGGGCTCGATCGCCATCGGCGGCTTCGTCCTCGGCTACTCGACGGGCGCGTTCTTCCTGACGATGGCCGCGTTCGCGCTGACGGGCGCCGCGCTGGCGGCGCTGCTCGGACTCGGTCTCGATCGGTTCGTCGGTCGTGATCCCGCCGGGGTCCCGGCTGCGTCCGAGGATTGAGCGACGAGCGCGCCCGCCGGTCGTTCGGACGGGATCGACGGTTCGCCATCCGATCCGACGAGAGCGGCTCGGACGGGTGCCGAGACGCCGGGGAACCGACCGAACGCGGTCAGTGCCCGTGGCCCCGGTTCGACCCCTCGCGTCCGATCGATCCGGAGCCGTCGGACGTTCAGGCGCCGCCTAACCAGGGCGGGGTCCGGTAATCGGCGGTCGCGTACGGCTCGGGCCAGATGATCTCCTGCGCGCCGGAACCGGACCCGTCGTCCTGCCACTGAAAGTAGACCGTTCCGGGATTGTCGGGATCGCCGGCTTGCCAGACCGGGTCGTGGGGGTACTCGTCGCTCTCGTCGCCGAAGGCGTACGTTTCCGCCATCGTCGCCTCGACCTCGACGGCTTCGAGGGCCGGAACGAGTTCCTCCGGATCGACCGTCCCGGCGTTCTCCGCCGCCTGCCGGTACATTCGGAGCGCGTCGTAGGTGGTGTACCCGGTGTACACCGGATAATTGCCGCCGGTCGCCTCCGCGTACGCCCGGACGAAGCGCTGGGTCTCCCCGGTGATTTCGGCCTGGGGCGTCCCCGGCGACATGGAGATCGCGTGCTCGCACGCGCCGTCGACCATGTCCCAGTAGCCGGGCCACTGCATCGGAACGTGCGTACCGCCGAACCCGAACGACGGGCGCTCGCGCTGCCAGTCGACGATCGCCGCGTCGCCGGTGTGGGCCATCGCGACCCAGGCGATGTCCGCCCCGGCCTCCTCGACCGACCCGTACAACGCCCTGAAGTCGTCGATCTCGGGGTCGTACTGTTCGGCCATCGCTATCTCGAATCCGTCGATCTCGGCGAACACCTCCCGGTAAGCGTCGGTGACGCCGTCGGCCCACCGGTACCCCTCAGCCAGCACCGCCAGCTCGTAAGGCGCCTCGAAGCCGAGCTGCGGGAGCATCTCGGTGATGAACGACAGTTCGAGCTGCATGAACTGCTCGTCGTTCAGCATCGTCCGAAAGTGGTACTGGTACCGGTCGAGGTCCGCCGCGACGAGTTCGCTCACCCGCTGGCTCGTGGCGCCGGTGGTGAGGTGGATCGTCTCGTGTTCGGCGATCGACTCGATCAGGTGATCGAGGACGGCGCTCTCGGCGATCCCGACGGTCGCGTCGACCTGCTCGTCGAGAATCAGTCGTTCGTACGCGCGCCGCGCCTCGAGCGGGCTGCCCTTGGTGTCCTCGACGACGATCTCGACGTCCCGGCCGGCGAGCCCCCCGGTCGCGTTCACCTGCGCCGCCACGAACCGTGCGGTGACGGCGATCGACGAGCCGACCGGCGACCGCTCCGGATCCGGTGCCAGCACGCCGATCCGGATCCCGTCCTCCGCGGCTTCGGCCGTCCCGAACACGTCCGTACAGCCGGCCAGCGACACGCCGAGCGCGCCGCTCGCCGTCGCCCGGAGTACGTCGCGTCGGCCGCTCACCGGGGACCGATCGCTCGAGTCGTCCCACGCCGTTCCCGAGACCCCGCTCCCCCTTCGCTCGCGGTTATTCATCGCGGTGACGTTTTGGACATTCGTTATTAACGCTTGTGGCGCTCCGGAATGTTTCCCGGGTGAGCGAGGATGTTATTTCTTCATAATACTTGGAACATCCGTTCGGCTCGTTATTAGGCTTGGAAAATAAACTAACTACCCGTTCCAAACCGAATGTTATCAAATTCGATAACGACCGCTCACAATTTATACGTCGGGGCGAGAGTGTCGCCATACGATGAACTTCCTGAGACGGCTGGTGCCCGCCGTCGTCCGTCGCCGGTACGCGCTCAAGTTCGGGATCGCCCTGCTGGTACTGGGGCTCTCGGTGGGTGCGATCGGCTTCGTGGCGACCGCCGGCATCACGGACGAAGTCGAACAGCGGGTGCAGGACGACCACGCGTCGTTCGCCACCCAGGAGGCACAGAGCCTGGAGATGTGGAACGCACGGAACGAGCAGACGATCGCGATGATCGCCTCGTCGGATTCGGTGGACGCCGACGACGTCGGCGCGATCGAATTCCGCTTTCTGCACTGGCAAGAGCACCTCGATGCGGACATCTTCCGGATGGACTACGTCGATACGGCCAACGAGACCGTGCTGACGAGCACCCAGGGCGACTTCCGTCCCGCGGGCGGCGAGGAGGTTCCGTCCGCCGAGCTCGGTCTCGAGGACGACGCGTTCGAAGCCGCCGCGCAGAACGTCGAGGGTGTGCCCTGGGTGTCCAAACCCTACATCACTACCGACGCGCACGGACAGGAGGCCGCCGTCGTCACGTACGTCCTCGACGTCCCGCGCGAGGACGACCGGGCGATCGTCTTCACGGCCGACCTGGAGGCCTACGCGACGAACTTCCAGGACACCGACCGCGTCACCACGCTCGTCCTCGACGGCGACGACGACGTGATGCTCGATTCGGCCGGCTACGGCGACGAGTTCGCGACGTTCGGCGAACCGTACGGGGACGAACACGGACTCACGGCACACTCGCGCGAGGTTGGACCCGGCGTGGAGCGCATCTCCGAGGAACCTGCGGGCGCGCTCGGACACGATGCCTACGAGTTCGACACCGACGACTACGTCGCCGGCTACGCGTCGGTCCACGGTACCGACTGGGTCGTTCTCGTCCACGAACCGACCGACGACGCCTACGGATTCGTCACCGCGGTCGACCAGTACGGGACCGCCGCCACGCTGCTCGGCATTCTGATGATCGGGATGGTCGGGGCGGTGCTGGGACGCAACACCGCCGTCTCGATCGACCGCCTCACGGACAAGGCGGCCCGGATGGAGGACGGCGATCTCGACGTCGAGTTCGAAACCGAACGGATCGACAACATCGGCCGACTCTATGACGGCTTCGGCTCGATGCGCGACGCCCTCCGCGCCCAGATCGACGAGGCGCAGGCGGCCAGAGAGGAGGCCGAGGCCGAGCGCGAGCGCGTCCAGCGGCTCAACGAGGACCTCGAACGCGCCGCGAACCAGTACAGTCGGGTGATGGAGGATGCGGCCGAGGGCGACCTCACCAGCCGGATGGACGCCGAGGCCACCGAGAACGAGACGATGCGGGCGATTGCCGGGGACTTCAACGAGATGCTCGCGGAGATCGAGGAGACGGTCGCGGAACTCAATCGGTTCGCGACCGAGGTGGCGACCGCCAGCGAGGAGGTCACCGCCTCCAGCGAGGAGGTCCGCTCGGCGTCCCAGCAGGTCACCGGCTCCATCCAGGAGATCTCCGACGGCGCCGAGCGCCAGAACGAGTCGCTGCAGTCGGTCGACGCCGAGATGAGTTCGCTGTCGACGACGACCGAGCAGATCGCCGCCTCCTCGAACGAGGTGGCCGACATCGCGGAACGGACCGTCGACACCGGCCGCGAGGGACGGTCGGCCGCACGCGAGGCGATCGACGCGATGGACGAGATCGAGGACGATTCGGGAACGGCCGTCGACGAGATCCGCCGGCTCGAGGCGGAGGTCCAGCAGATCGACGAGCTGATCCACTCGATCTCGCAGATCGCCAAGCAGACGAACATGCTGGCGCTGAACGCCAACATCGAGGCCTCTCGCTCGTCGGCGGCCGACGAGGAGGGCGAAGGGTTCGCCGTCGTCGCCCAGGAGGTCAAGGAACTCTCCGAGGACGTCAAGGAAGCGGCCGACGAGGCCGAAGAACGCCTCGAGTCGATCCGGGAGCAGACGACCGACTCCGCCGAAGAGGTCGAGCGGACCAGCGACAAGATCGACGACGCGGGCGAGCAGGTCCAGGCCGCCGTCGACGCGCTCGAAGCGATCGCCGAGTACGCTCAGGAGACCAACCAGGGCGTCCAGGAGATCTCCGCGGCGACCGAAGAGCAGGCCGCCAGCACCCAGGAGGTCGTCGCGATGGTCGACGACGCGGCGACCATCTCCGAGGAGACGACCGCGGAGGCCGAGACGGTCGCCGCCGCCGCCGAGGAGCAGACGACGGCGCTCACGGCGGTCTCGAACTCCGCGTCGGAGCTCGCGGAGGGAGCCGCCGAACTCTCCGAGGCGCTCGACCGGTTCGAGACCGACGCCGCGCCGGCGGCGACCGAGGTGGGCTACGACGAAGCCGCCGTCGAGGGCGACGCGACGACGGAATCCGCGATCACGACGCGGATCGGCGAGTCCGACGACGAGGGCGACGCGACGACGGAATCCGCGATCACGACGCGGATCGGCGAGTCCGACGACGAGGGCCCGAACGGTGGGGAACCGTCGATAGTCGACGCCGTCGAGGACGAGTCCGACGATTCGGCCCCGGACGCTGGCCGCGACGAGGAGGATTCGACGAGCGCCGAGGACGACGTCTTCGAATTCGGCGACGGGACCGAAGAGATGGACTGAGCGCGCCGTCGCGGCCCCCTCTCAGCGAACCAGGGCCAGCAGCTGGCAGGTCAGGACGACGTCCTCGTGCTGGTTGGTGACGGTCGCTTCGTACCGGACGCGGCCGCTGGCTTCGGGGTGGTCGTAGGGGTCGGCCTCGACCACCTCGCTCTCGACGCTGATGGTGTCGCCGACGAAGACCGGCGCGACGAACCGGAGCTCGTCGACCCCGTACATCGCGACGACGCCGCTGTCGGTCCCGCGAGCTTGCCAGAGCAGCCCCGTCGTCATCGAGAAGACGAGCGCCCCCATGGCGATCCGCTCGCCGTAGTCCGAGTCGGCCATCTTCTCGGCGTCGAGGTGGAGATCGTTGAAGTCGCCGCTGACGCCGGCGAAGTTCACGATGTCGGCTTCGGTGACGGTTCGGGCGGCGGTTTCGATCGTGTCGCCGACTTCGACTTCGTCGAAGGCGCTCATCTCAGGACCCCTCGAACTCCGGCTCGCGGTCCTCGGCGAACGCCATCGTCCCCTCGCGGACGTCGTCGGTCCCCATCAGCAGGCCGAAGCCCTGGGACTCCAACGCCAGCGCGGCTTCGAGACTGGCGTTCTCGCCCTCGTTCATGACCGTCTTTGCGACCTTCAGGCCGATCGGCGGGCCGGAGGCGAGGTCGTCGACGAACGCCGCGACGACCTCCTCGAACTCGTCGGCGGGGACGGCGCGGTTGATCAGCCCCCAGTTTTCGGCCCGTTCGGCGGAGATGTGATTGCCGCGGAAGACGAGTTCCTTCGCGCGCGTTTCGCCCAGGATGCGCAGGAGGCGCTGTGTCCCTCCGCCGCCGGGTATGAGCCCGAGCGTGATCTCCGGGCAGCCGAACGCGGAGTCGCTCGTGGCGACTCTGAGGTCGCAGGCCAGCGCGAGCTCGAGGCCGGCGCCGAGACAGTAGCCGTCGATCCTCGCGAGCACCGGCCGCGGGAAGTCGTTGACGCGCTCGAACATCGGCGAGACGTCCATCACGTCCGTGGGTTCGACCGACGCGAAGCCGCCGATGTCCGCACCCGCGGAGAACGCCCGGTCGCCCGCGCCCTCGAACGTCACGCAGCGGATCTCCTCGACGTCGACCCGCTCGAGGAGGTCGACGATCTCGTCCATGAGATCGGCCGAGATCGCGTTCATCCGCTCCGGTCGGTCGAGTTCGACGGCGAGCACCCCGCGGTCGTCGAGCTTCCAGTCGATCGCGTGGTATTCGCGCTCGTCCGCCTCGCCGCCGTAGTCGTGAAAGCCGGCGACGGCGTCTTCGCCCGTCTCTCCGGCATCGACCAGTTTCACGAGGTGGTCCGCGGGCTCGTAGCGGTCGGCACCGTACTCGTCCTGAAGTTCCGTCAGCTTCTCGAGGACGGCGTCGAGCCCGATCTTGTCGGCCCGGCGGCACAGCCCTTCGGGAAAGCCCGCGCCGAGGCGCACCCCCGTGTCGATCGCGTCGGGTGTGGCGACGCCGTCGCCGACGAGTTTCGCCGCCTCGTTGATCATCCGCGCCTCGATGCGGAGCGTATCGACGTCTTCGCCGTCGCCGATCTCGTAGTCCGGCCCGTCCCCCTCGTCGTAGTCGTAGAATCCACGGCCCGTCTTCCGGCCGAGTTCCTCGCGCTCGACTTTCTCCTCGACGATCGGCGGAATCGGCTTGCCGGCCTCCTTGCGGACGTGGTAGCCGATGTCGATGCCGGTGAGGTCGGCCAGCTCGAAGGGCCCCATCGGGTACCCGCGCCGGTGGACCATCGCGGCGTCGATCTCCCGGATCTCCGCCTCCCCCGCCGAGACCATCCAGGCGGCCTCGTCGCCGAACGGCCCCAGACAGGAGTTAACCACGAAACCGTTGACGTCCTTGCGGACGTAGATGGGCGTCTTGCCGATCGACTCGACCCAGTCGTAGCCCGTCTCGGCGGTCGCGTCGGTCGTCTCCGCGCCGTAGATCACCTCGACGAGATCCATCTTCACCGGCGGGTTGAAAAAGTGGAGGCCGAGCACCCGCTCGGGCGAATCGGTCGCGCTCGCGATCTCGGTGATCGAGAGGCTCGACGTGTTCGAGGCCAGGATGGCCTCGTCGTGCGTGTAGGCCTCCAGGTCCGCGAAGAGGTCCTTCTTGAGGTCCATCCGCTCCGGGGCGGCCTCGATCACGAGGTCCGCCGGTGCCGCCGCCGCCTCCAGGTCGACCGCCGTGTCGATCCGGGCGAGGATTTCGTCGGGGGATTCTTCGAGGTGTCCCTTCTCGTCGAGCTTCCCGAGACTCCACTCGACGTTCTCGTACCCATCCTTGACGATCTCCTCCTCGATATCCCTGAGGGTCACGTCGTAGCCGGCCATGGCGGCCACCTGGGCGATGCCGTGGCCCATGCTGCCGGCGCCGATCACCGTCACGTGTTCGATGTCGTCGGCTGACATGGGCGTGGGTGTTCTTACCACGCCCTTAACTCCACCGAATCCGTTATCGATGGTTGAACGAACGGGAATGTACATTACCGATATTAGAAATCGGTCCACGTTAGCGAACATGGTAAAATCTCAGGGCCGGTCAGCGTACCGGTCTCCGTCACACGGTCGTTCGACGGGGTTCGGACGGCCGTTCGTCAGCGCTCAGAGGCCCGTTCGACGGGGTTCAGACGGCCTTCGACGGCACACAGTCGGCCGTTCGACGGGGCGCAGACGATCGCCCGACGGCGCCGTCGCTCGACGATCCGTCGCGATCGAAGAAGGGATGACTCCTGATTCGTCCCTCGGGCGCTCAATCGACGACGTCGTAGCCGGCGTTCTCGATCGCGCCACCGATCGCGTCGACGTCGACGACCGCGGGGTCGTGCTCGACGCGGACGTGCCCGGCCTCGTGGTCCGCCGTCGTCTCCGCGACGCCCTCGAGCGCGCCCAGCGCGTCGACGACGTTTTGTTCGCAGCCCTCGCAGGACATGCCGTCTACCGATACCGTGGACTGTTCCATAGCGGTCGGTACCGCCCGGATCCCAAAGGAAGTATCGCTTCGGTCACCCCGGCTGCCGGTGGGTCGCCGGGGATCGATCGGCCGTCAGTCGTCGTGGTCGGGTGCCGGACGGCCCAGCTGCTGGTCCCGGTTCGTGGCCGGTCGGCCGAGCGATTCCTCCACCGTCTCGACTTTCTCCCAGGCGCCCTTGTCCGTGTCGCGCCGATCGTCGATCTTCAGGACCGTGCTGACCCGGTCGGCGTCGATCGCCTCGTGGGCCGCCCGAACGGCCTCGAGCAGTTCGTCGATCGATTCCGCCTCGATCGTCGTCCCCATCGGTCCCGTCTGGTAGGTGACGCCGGTCTCGTCGATCGCCTCGACCGCGCTGGCTACCTGGTCGGACATGGGTTCGTCGGACACCGGTGCGGTGCTGAGAAAGCCGATCACCGTCATGGTCGAGGCCACGTGGGGGGCGCTCCTAAACCCGTGGCCTGCGCCTCGGTCGTAGCCCTCGCTCGGTCGTCGTCCGCGGTCGGTCGTCGTCCGCGGTCGGTCGTCGTCCGCGGTCGG
>SKPV01000273.1 GCA_007119345.1 Halovivax sp. | reverse complement strand
GCTCACTGAGAGCGTGATAGAATGCCACAAAAACACGCACCACGCAAAGGCTCACTCGGATTCGGCCCACGGAAGCGGGCGACCAGCGAGGTCCCCCGGTTCCGATCCTGGCCGGACGACGACGGACAGCCGACGCTCCAGGGCTTCGCGGGCTACAAGGCCGGCATGACCCACGTGGTGATGGTCGACGACGAGGCCAACTCGACGACCGAAGGGATGGAAACGACCGTCCCGGTCACCATCGTGGAGACGCCGCCGATGCGCGTCGCCGCCCTGCGTGCGTACGAAGCAACGCCTTACGGACAGCAACCGGTCGCCGAGGTCTGGGCGGACGAGCTCGACGAAGAGCTCGACCGCGTCCTGGACCTGCCGAGCGACGAATACGATCGCGACGCCGCGGTAGACGAGTTCCGCGCGGCCCACGACGAGGGCCGCGTCGACGACGTGCGCGCGATCACCTACACGACGCCGGCAGCGGTGCCGTCGGTGCCGAAGACGCGACCCGACGTCATGGAGACGCGCGTCGGCGGCGGCTCGATGGACGAGCGCGTCGACTACGGGCTCGAACTGCTCGCCGAGAACGGCGGATCCCACGTCATGAACGACGTGTTCCGCGAGGGCGAGTACGTCGACACGAGCGGCGTCACCAAGGGGAAGGGCACCCAGGGTCCGGTCAAGCGCTGGGGCGTCCAGAAGCGAAAGGGCAAGCACGCCCGCCAGGGCTGGCGCCGACGGATCGGCAACCTCGGTCCCTGGAACCCCAGCCGCGTCCGGTCGACCGTGCCCCAGCAGGGTCAGACCGGCTACCACCAGCGCACCGAACTGAACAAGCGTCTGCTCGCGATCGGCGACGGCGCCGACGCGACGGTCGACGGCGGCTTCGTCAACTACGGCGAGGTCGACGGACCGCACGCGCTGATCAAGGGCTCGCTCCCCGGGCCGAACAAGCGACTGCTTCGCTTCCGCCCGGCGATCCGACCCGGAGACCAGCCGCGCCTCGATCCCGAGGTTCGGTACGTCTCCACCGCAAGCAACCAGGGATAATCGATGAACGCAACAGTACGAGACCTGGACGGCGACGACGCGGGGACGGTGGAGCTCCCGGCGGTCTTCGAGACGGACTACCGCCCGGACCTCATCGCCCGCGCCGTGCGCGTCGCCCAGGCGAACCGAACGCAGGCCTACGGCGCCGACGAGTTCGCGGGGAAGCGAACGTCGGCCGAGTCCCCCGGCAGCGGCCGCGGGCTCGCTCACGTCCCCCGCCAGGGCGGACGCGCACGTCGCGTCCCGCAGACCGTCGGGGGTCGCAAGGCCCACCCGCCGAAAGCCGAGGCCGACAGGACGGAGTCGATCAACACGAACGAGCGGAAACTCGCCATCCGAAGCGCGATCGCCGCGACCGCGGACGCCGAACTCGTCGCCGAGCGCGGTCACGCGTTCGACGACGACGTCGACCTTCCGCTGGTCGTCGACGACGAGTTCGAGGACCTCGTGAAGACGAAGGAGGTCGTCTCGTTCCTCGAGGCCGCCGGCGTCCACGCGGACGTCGAGCGCGCCGACGAGGGCCGCAGCGTCCGCTCGGGTCGCGGGAAGACCCGCGGACGCAAGTACAAGCGACCGAAGTCGATCCTGTTCGTCACCTCGAACGAGGCCGGTCCGTCGAGGGCCGCCCGCAACCTGGCGGGCGCCGACGTCGCGACCGCCGCCGAGGTGAACGCGGAGGATCTGGCGCCGGGCGCACACCCGGGCCGACTGACCGTCTGGACCGAGAGCGCGCTCGAGGAGGTGGCGGACCGATGACGACGATCATCGACTATCCGCTGGTGACCGAGAAGGCGATGAACGACATGGACTTCGAGAACAAGCTCCAGTTCGTCGTCAATCCCGACGCCACCAAGCCCGAGATCCGTGACGAGGTCGAGACGCGCTTCGACGTCGAAGTCGTCAAGACGAACACGCAACTGACCATGAACGGCAAAAAGAAAGCGACCCTGACGCTGTCCGAGGAGGACGACGCCCAGGAAGTCGCCTCGCGAATCGGGGTGTTCTGACGATGGGACGTCGCATCTTCGGCCAACGACGCGGCCGCGGCACGCCCACGTTCCGGGCGCCGAGCCACCGCTACAAGGCCGACCTCTCCCACAAGAAGGTAGAAGACGGCGACGTCGTCCGCGGCGAGGTCGTGGGGATCGAGCACGATCCCGCGCGATCGGCCCCGGTCGCCGAAGTCGTCTTCGAGGACGGTGCGGACGGCGCGAGCGGCGAGCGCCGACTCGTGCTCGCCCCCGAGGGCGTCACGGTCGGCGACGAGATCCAGGTCGGCATCAGCGCCGAGATCAGACCCGGCAACACGCTCCCGCTGGCGGAGATCCCCGAGGGCGTGCCGGTCTGCAACGTCGAGGCGAAGCCGGGCGACGGCGGCAAGTTCGCCCGCGCCTCCGGCGTCAACGCGGACCTGATCACCCACGACCGCAACGCGGCGGTCGTCCAGTTGCCGAGCGGCGAGGTCAAGCGCCTCGACCCCAGCTGCCGGGCGACGATCGGCGTCGTCGCCGGCGGCGGACGGACGGAGAAGCCGTTCGTCAAGGCCGGCAACAAGTACCACAAGATGCGCGCCCGCGGCACGAAGTGGCCGCGCGTGCGCGGCGTCGCGATGAACGCCGTCGACCACCCGTTCGGTGGCGGCGGCCGACAGCACCCCGGTCGCCCCAAGTCCGTCTCGCGGGACGCCCCGCCGGGCCGAAAGGTGGGCGACATCTCCTCGCGCCGGACCGGCCGAGGTGGTAACAAATGAGTCAGGAGTACCGAACCGGCCGCGAAGGTGAGTTCACCTACCGCGGCTACACGCTCGAGGAGCTCCAGGAGATGGAGCTCGACGAGGTCGCGGAATTGCTGCCCGCACGGAAGCGGCGAAGTATCGAGCGCGGGCTCTCCGTCGAGCAGCGCAAGCTGCTGGAGGAAGCTCGCGAGAAAGGCGAGGAGGAAAGCGCCAACAACCCGATCCGCACCCACCTGCGCGACATGCCGGTGCTGCCGGAGTTCGTCGGCAAGACGTTCGCCGTCTACTCCGGCCAGGAGTTCGGCCGCGTTCGCGTCGAGCCGGAGATGATCGGCCACTACCTGGGCGAGTTCCAGCTCACCCGGACGTCCGTCGAGCACGGGCAGGCCGGCATCGGCGCGACCCGCTCCTCGAAGTTCGTCCCCCTGAAGTGATCGAACCATGGGAATCAACTACTCGGTCGACGCGGACCCGGACACCACGGCGAAAGCGATGCTCCGGGAGCGTCACATGAGCCACAAGCACAGCAAAGAGATCGCCCGCGAGATCAAGGGGCGAACGGTCGGCGACGCCCGGGAGTACCTCGAGGCCGTCGTCGACGGCGAGCGCTCCGTCCCGTTCAAGTCTCACAACAGCGGGACCGCCCACCGATCGGACATCGACGGCTGGGACGCCGGGCGGTACCCCGAGAAGGCCTCCGAGGCCTTCCTCGACCTCCTCGAGAACGTCGAGGGCAACGCCGAACACCAGGGCTTCGACGGCGAGGCGATGGAGATCGCCCACGTCGCCGCCCACAAGGTCGGCGAATCCATGGGTCGAAAGCCCCGCGCGATGGGCCGGGCGACCGCCTGGAACACGCCCCAGGTCGACGTCGAGATCGTCGTCGCTCGGACCGAGGAATCGGTCGACGACGGAGGTGACGAGTGATGGCGGACGAACACCAGTTCATCGAGAACGGCCTCCAGCGCTCCCAGATCGACGAGTTCTTCGCCGAGGAACTCGGCCGAGCCGGCTACGGCGGCATGGAAGTCGCCAAGACGCCGATGGGCACCCAGATCGTCCTCAAGGCCGAAAAGCCCGGGATGGTCATCGGCAAGGGCGGCGAGAACATCCGCAAGGTCACCGCGGCCCTCGAGGAGAAGTTCAACCTCGACGATCCGCAGATCGACGTCCAGGAGGTCGACGAACCCGACCTCAACGCGCGGATCGTCGCCGACCGACTGGCGAACGCGCTCGAACGCGGCTGGTACTTCCGGAAGGCCGGCCACACGACGATCGACCGGATCATGGACGCCGGCGCGCTGGGCGCCGAGATCGTCCTCTCCGGAAAGGTCACGGGCGCGCGCTCGCGCGTCGAGAAGTTCAACCGCGGCTACATCAAGCACAACGGCGAGCCCGCCGAGGAGATCGTCGACGAGGGCCAGGGCGTCGCGGTCATGAAGCTCGGGACGATCGGCGTGACGGTGAAGATCATTCCGCCGGACGCCGAGCTGCCCGACGACTTCCAGGTCCACGACGATCTGGACCCCGAAGAGCTCGTCCCGGACGCCGTCGAGGCCAACGAGGGCGTCGACGAGCTGCTCGAGGCCCCGCCCGAAGAGGGCGAGGACGAGGCCGAGGACGAGCCCGAACCGGAGCCTGACGCGGAGTCCGGCGAGCCCGAACTCGACGAGGAGGTCGTCGAGGAGGTCATCGAGGAAGAAGTCGACGCCGAGTCCGACGCGGACGAGGAAGCCGACGAGGCCGACGCCGAGGGAGACGACGAGGAGTCGGCGGACGACGAAGCCGAGGAGTCGGAACTCGACGAGGAGATCGAAGCCGAGGCCGAGGAGCTCGTCGCCGAGATGGAAGGCGAGGCGGGAACCGCCTCGGAAGACGCGAGCGATGACGAAGACGAGGGAGGTGACGACTGATGGCAATCTTGCACGTCGAGGAGATCCGCGACATGACGCCCGCCGAGCGACAGGCGGAACTCGAGGAACTCGAGACGGAGGAGCTGAACCAGAAGTCGATCCTCGCGGCCGGCGGCGCCCCGGAGAATCCGGGCCGCATCGGCGAGCTGGGCCGCACCATCGCGCGGATCAAAACGATCCAGCGCGAGGAAGGGGATCTCGAATGAGATCCGAAATCCGAACGGGCGGAGCCCGTGAGGGGGGCGACCTCGACGAGGACGAGGAGTGAAATGGCGCTGACACCCGAGACGCTGGCGCGACACGAACTCAACGGCCTGCCGGTACGGGTCGTCGACAGTGACGACGCCGGCCGCGTCGGCACCGAGGGGCGCGTCGTCGTCGAGACGACGAACACGCTCCGGGTTGAGACGCGCGCCGACGGCGAGTCTCGGGTGGTCACGGTACCGAAGTCGGGCTCGACGTTCGAGTTCGCGATCACAGATGACGCCGCCGGGGACGAGAAGTCCCTGGGGACCGCGTCCAAACTGGCCGACACTCAACCTGGGGACGACTACCCGTCGCCAGACTGCGCCGGCGAGGACGTGGCTTACGTTACGGTCGATGGATCGCGGCTGCTCTCACGACCCGCCCGACGCACGGAAACGTCAGGTGATTCACCATGGCAATAGGACTAGATGTAGAAACCCCTCCGGAACCCGAAAACCCGGAGGAATACGACTACGAGAAGTGTCCGTTCTACGGCGATTTGCCCGTTCGAGGCCAGATCCTCGAGGGACTCGTCGTCTCGACGGACATGGACAAGACCGTAGTCGTCGAACGAGAGTACGACGTGGCGGTCCCGAAGTACGACCGCTACATGAAACGTCGCTCGCGCATCCCGGCGCACGTGCCGGGCGTGCTCGAGCCGCTCTCGGTCGGTGACACGGTCAAGATCGCAGAGACCCGACCACTGTCGAAGACGAAATCGCACGTGGTCGTCGAAGTAACCGAGGAAGCGACCGCCGAGGACATCGCCGAGCTGACTCGCGAGGCCGAACCGGAGCGCGAGCTCGCGGCGGGCGACGTCACGGAGGGCGCCGAAGCCGAGGCCGAAGGAGGTGAGGAGTGATGGAGGCCATCAAGGCCGACGTCACCCAGGGACTCAAGAAGGGGTCGCTGGTCACCTGCGCCGACAACACCGGCGCCCGCGAGCTGAAGATCATCAGCGTCGCCGGCTACCACGGCACGAAGAACCGGCAGCCGAAGGCGGGTCTCGGCGACAAGGTGACCGTCTCCGTCACGAAGGGCACCCCCGAGATGCGTCGGCAGGTCCTCGAGGCCGTCGTCGTCCGCCAGCGCCAGTCGATCAGGCGCCCGGACGGCACGCGCCTGAAGTTCGAGGGCAACGCCGCCGTCATCGTCGACGAGAACGAAGAGCCCCGCGGCACGGAGATCAAGGGACCGATCGCCCGCGAGGTCGCCGAGCGGTTCGGCGCCATCGCGAGCACCGCGACGATGATCGTGTGATAGTATGAGCAAGCAACCACGCAACCAACGGAACGCGCTCGAGTCCGCCCCGCTGCACCGGCGCGGAACGCAGCTCCACGCGACGCTCTCCGAGGAGCTTCGCGAGGAGTACGGCACCCGTCGAACGCGCGTCAACGCGGGCGACCGCGTCGAAGTGATGCGCGGCGACCACGCGGGACAGGACGGCGAGGTCGTGCGAGTCGAACTGTCGGACGGCGTCATCCACGTGGAGGGCGTCACGGTCGAGACGGCCGACGGCGAGGAAGTGCCGCGACCGATCGACGCGTCGAACGTCCGCATCACGGACCTCGACCTGAGCGACGAGCGTCGCGAGGCGCGACTCGAAGGCGACGACGACGGTGATAGCGAATGACGAACCACCAGAAACGACTCTCGGTACCGAAGTCCTGGCCGGTCGAGCGCAAGACCGACACGTTCACGGTGAAAGCCGGGGCCGGACCGCACGGCGAGGAGGGCGTTCCCCTGCTCATCCTGCTGCGGGACGTGCTCGGCTACGTCGACAACCGAAAGGAGGCGCGCTACGCGCTCTCCGAGGACGCGGTCCTGGTCAACGGCGACCCGATCAACGCCGAGGAACGCCCGATCGGGATGTTCGACATCCTGGCGTTCCCCTCCCGGGACGACTACTTCCGGGTCTTCCCGGACGAGGGCGGCCGGCTCTCGCTGACCGCCATCGACGAGGACGCGGCGGGCAGCCGCCTCGGAAAGGTTTCGGGCAAGCAACAGGTCGTCGGGGGCGACACGCAGCTGTCGCTGCACGACGGCACCAACGTGACCGTCGAGGAGGACGGCGACGAGTACGGCACGAAGGACTCGATCGTCGTCGACAACGAGAGCAAAGAGATCGTCGCGCACTTCCCGTACGAGGAGGGTGCGCTCGTGACGGCCGTCCAGGGCAACCACGCCGGGAAGGTCGGCGAGATCGTCGAGATCGACGTCACCCCCGGCAGCGGTTCCAACATCGTTCACGTCGAACCGATCGACGAGGCCGCGACCGAGGAGCCGTTCGAGACGGTCGAGGAGTACGTCGTCGTGATCGACGAGAACTTCCTCGGGGGCGAGACCGGATCCGACGACGGAGGTGAGAGCGCATGAGCGAAGCCGACGAGGCGGAGTTCCACGAGATGCGCGAGCCCCGCGTCGAGAAGGTCGTCGTTCACATGGGCGTCGGCCGCGGCGGCCGCGACCTCGCGGACGCCGAAGAGATCCTCGAGGCCGTCACCGCCCAGCGGAGCGTCCGCACGCAGGCGAAGGCGACCGAGCCGGAGTTCGGGATCCGCCAGGGTGAGCCGATCGGCGCGAAGGTGACGCTCCGCGCCGAGGACGCCCACGAGTTCCTCGAGCGGGCGCTCCCGATCGCGGACGTCTCGCCGGGCCAGTTCGACGAGACGGGGAACTTCAGCTTCGGCATCGCCGAGCACACGGACTTCCCGAGCCAGGAGTACGACCCGAACGTCGGGATCTACGGTCTCGACGTCACCGTCAACCTGGTGCGCCCGGGCTACCGGATCGCCAAGCGCGACAAGGTCACCCGATCGATTCCGTCGCGCCACCGGCTGACGCCCGAGGATGCGATCGCGTACCTCGAGGCGAATTTCGACGTCGAGGTGAGTGAAGATGAGTGAAAGCGAGCAGGAGAACGAACGAACGGGCGAGCACGCCGCCAAGCGGACGGGACAACTCGCGTCCTGTCAGCGCTGCGGTCGCGAGCAAGGGCTGGTCGGCAAGTACGACATCAACCTCTGCCGGCAGTGCTTCCGCGAGATCGCCCGCGACATGGGATTCAAGAAGTACCGATGACGGGGAACGATCCACTCAGCAACGCGCTCTCGGGTCTCAACAACGCCGAGAGCGTGGGGCATCTCGACCACGAGGTAGCGCCCGCCTCGAACGTGATCGGCAGCGTGCTCGAGGTCTTTTACGACCGCGGGTACATCGACGGATTCGAGTTCGTCGACGACGGCAAGGCCGGAACGTTCGAGGTCGAATTGAAAGGAGCGATCAACGAGTGCGGACCGGTGAAGCCGCGATACAGCGCCGGCGCCGACGAGTTCGAGAAGTGGGAGAAGCGATTCCTCCCCGCTCGTGACTTCGGCGCGCTCGTCGTGACGACGAGCGAGGGCATCATGAGCCACTACGATGCGCGCGATCGCGGTATCGGCGGTCAGGTGATCGCGTACGTCTACTAGAACAATGAACAGAGTCGAAATCGACATTCCCGAGAACGTAACCGCCGAGGTCGACCACCTCGACGTGACGATCGAGGGTCCCGAAGGCAGCGTCACTCGCCGCCTCTGGTACCCCGACGTGACCGTCGACGTGGACGATGACGCAGTGGTGATCGAATCGGAGAACACGGACGCGAAGACGAACGCGACCGTGGGAACGTTCGAGAGCCACGTCCGAAACGCCATCCAGGGCGTGACCGACGGGTGGGAGTACGAGATGGAAGTCTTCTACTCGCACTTCCCGATGCAGGTCCGCGTGGAGGGCGAGGAAGTCGTCATCGAGAACTTCCTCGGCGAGAAGGCACCGCGACGAACGACTATCCACGGCGACACCCAGGTGGACGTCGACGGGGAGCAGCTCACGCTCTCCGGTCCGAACAAAGAGCACGTGGGTCAGACCGCGGCCGACATCGAGCAGCTGACGCGCGTGTCGGGCAAGGACACCCGCGTCTTCCAGGACGGCGTCTACATCACCACCAAACCCGGTAAAGGAGGTGCCTGACGATGGCAGACGACGAACCCGAAGACGGCGAGATCGAAGAAGCGGACGTCGACGCCGAGGTGGCTGAGGCCGAGGAAGAGGACGTTGACGCCGAAGATGCCGAGGCCGAAGACGTCGAGACCGAAGAAGCGGACGTCGACGCCGAGGAGGCCGAGACCGAAGACGCCGAGGAGGCCGAGACCGAAGACGCCGAGGAGGCCGAGACCGAAGACGCCGAGGAGGCCGAGACCGAAGACGCCGAGGAGGGTCCCGAAACGCTCGAGGACATCAGCGGCGTCGGCGCGAGCAAGGCCGAAGCGCTCCGCGAGGCCGGTTACGAGTCCGTGACGGACGTCAAGGAGGCGTCCCAGGACGAGCTGGCCGAGGTCGACGGCGTCGGGATGGCGCTGGCCGCCCGGATCAAGGCGGACGTCGGCGACCTCGAGGTCGCCGAGGAGACCGAAGCCGAGATCGAAGACGAGGCCGCCCCCGACGTCGAGGCGGAAGCCGAGGACGTCGAAACCGAACTGCAGCCGCGCGGACTGGTCGACAAGGAGCCGTCGCTCTCCGACGAGGAGGCGCGACTGCTCGTTCGGCGCCACGGCGAGGGCAAACCGCAGTTCAACCGACAGGACTACCACAAGAAAAAGCGGACGCCGGAGTCCTGGCGGCGCCCCCGCGGCGGGCTGTCGAAGCAGCGTCGCCGGATCAAGGGGAAGGGGCCGGTCGTCGAGGCCGGCTACCGGACGCCGACGGCGGTCCGCGGCAAGCACCCGAGCGGCTTCGAGGAGGTCCGCGTGGAGAACCCGGACGACCTCGAGGGCGTCGACGGCGACCGCCAGGCGGTTCGCATCGGCTCCTCGGTCGGCGGGCGAAAGCGCGAACGCATCGAGGAACGAGCCGAGGACGCGGGCATTCGCGTCCTGAATCCGACCTACGAGGAAGTGGAGGTGGACGAATGACCGATCTGAGCGCACAGAAGCGACTCGCCGCCGACGTCCTCGACGTCGGCGAGAACCGGATCTGGCTCGACCCCAACGCCCAGGGCGAGATCGCCCAGGCGATCACGCGCGAGGAGATCCGCGAACTCGTCGACGACGGGACGATCCGCGCCGAGAACGCCCGCGGGAACTCCCGCGGCCGCGCCCGCGAGCGAAACCGCAAGCGCGCCTACGGCCACCGGAAGGGTCCGGGTAAGCGCAAGGGCAAGCAGGGCGCGCGACAGAACCGCAAAGAACAGTGGCAGAACAAGATTCGCGCCCAGCGTCGGAAGCTGCGCGAACTTCGCGATCAGGGCGAGTTGACGCCCACGCAGTACCGGGAACTCTACAAGAAAGCCGGCGGCGGCGAGTTCCGGAGCGTCCGGTACATGCTGACCTACATCGACAATCAATACGGTGACGAATAATGGCGACAGGACCACGATACAAGGTACCGATGCGACGTCGCCGGGAGGTCCGGACGGACTACCACCAGAGGTTGCGCCTGCTGAAATCGGGCAAGCCCCGCCTCGTCGCGCGGACGAGCAACAAGCACATCAGGGCGCAGCTGATCACCCCCGGCCCCCAGGGCGACGTGACACACGCGAGCGCACACTCGGGCGATCTGACCGAGTACGGCTGGGAGGCCCCGACGGGCAACCTGCCCGCCGCCTACCTGACCGGCCTGCTGGCCGGCACGCGCGCGGTCGAGGCGGGGGTCGAGGAGGCGGTGCTCGACATCGGCCTCAACACGGCGACGCCCGGTAACAAGGTGTTCGCGGTGCAGGAGGGTGCGATCGACGCCGGCCTCGAGATCCCGCACAACGACAGCGTGCTCGCGGACTGGTCGCGCACGCGCGGCGAGCACATCGCCGAGTACGCGGAGTCACTCGAGGAGCCGCTGTACGGCTCCGACTTCGACGCGACCGCCCTCCCCGAACACTTCGACGAGGTACGAGAGGCGATCAGCAATGAGTAGGAACGACTACAACGACGGGTGGGAGCCCGTCACCCGACTGGGACGGATGGTACAGGAGGGCGAGATCGACACGATGAAGGCCGCCCTCGACTCCGGACTCCCGCTGAAGGAACCGGAGATCGTCGACCAGCTCCTGCCGGGGCTGGACGACGAGGTGCTCGACATCAACATGGTCCAGCGGATGACCGACTCCGGACGGCGGGTGAAGTTCCGCTGCGTCTGTGCGGTCGGCAACCGCGACGGCTTCGTCGGCTACGCCGAGGGCCG
>SKPV01000013.1 GCA_007119345.1 Halovivax sp. | reverse complement strand
GATCGGGTACATGTACTGGAACCCGTCGCTGCTGTTGCTGCTGGTGACGTTCGGGCTGTTGAGCTGGGGCGGAATCGCGCGGCTGGTCCGCAGCGAGGTGCTCCAGCGCCGCGAGGCCGGCTACGTGATGGTGGCCCGGAGCCTCGGCGCCTCCAGGGGCTACGTCGCCAGGCGGCACGTGTTGCCGAACATCACCAACACGCTGGTCCCGGCCGTCTTCCAGCTGTTCGCGCTGTTGATCCTCGTCGAAGCCGGCGTCGCGTTCCTCGGCTTCCAGGAGGTGTACACGTACTCGTGGGGGCTGACGATCGCCGAGGGCGTCGATCCGGGCGAGATGCCCCCGGTCGACCTCCACGGCCGGCCCCTCGGACCCCACGACGTCTGGTGGGTGGCGACGTTCCCGGCGATCGCCCTCTCGCTGACGCTGGTCGCGTTCAAGCTGGTCGGCGACGGGCTCCGAGACGCGCTCGACCCCCGTGGGCAGCACTGAGAACCATGACAAATGAACTCACCGACGCGACGACGCCAGGTACCGACCGTTCGAGCCAGCCCCTCCTCTCCGTCGAGGACCTGCGGACCGACATCCGGACCGACCGCGGAACCGTCCGCGCGGTCGACGGCGTGAGCTTCGAGATCGGTCGCGGCGAGACGGTCTGTCTGGTCGGCGAGTCGGGCAGCGGAAAGAGCGTCACGTGCGAATCGCTGACGGGAATCGTCCCGCAACCGCCCGCCGATATCGTCGCCGGGCGCGTCGTCTTCGACGGCGTCGACCTCCTCGAGGCCGACGACGCGGCTCGAAGGCGGGTACGGGGAAACCGCATCGCGCACGTGTTCCAGAACCCACAGCAGGCGCTCGATCCGGTCTACACCGTCGGGGACCAGATCGAAGAGGCGATCACCATCCACGAGGACGTCGACGACGCCGAAGCCCGCGAGCGGGCGATCTCGCTGTTGGGGCGGGTAGGGATCCCGCGAGCGGCCTCGCGCGTCGACGAGTATCCCCACGAGTTCTCCGGCGGGATGCGCCAGCGCGTGGCGATCGCGATCGCGCTGGCGGCCGACCCGGAACTCCTGATCGCCGACGAACCGACGACGGCGGTCGACGTCACGGTCCAGGCCCGACTCATCGATCTCCTCCGGGAGCTGACCGGGGGCGGCATGTCGCTGCTGTTGATAACCCACGACCTGCGGGTCGTCGCCTCGCTCGCCGACCGGGTGCTGGTGATGTTCGGCGGCACCCTCGTCGAACGGGGCCCGGTCGACGAGATCTTCGAGCGACCCGCGCACCCGTACACGCAGGACCTGTTCGACAGCTACGACGGCCTGGACGGCCGCGGTGAGCGGACGGCCCGCGGCGACGTCCCCGCCGACGGCTGCCGATTCAGGGGCGAGTGCCCCCACGCGGTCGAGGACTGTGCGGGCGGCGGACAGCCCGCGTTCCACGCGATCGGTCACACTCGGGACCACGCGGCCTCCTGCGTCCACTACGGGCCCGACGGCGATCCCGCACCCGTCCTCGAGGACGCGGAATCGGCCCGTCCGGCGTCGGGGGTGGGGCGATGAGCGGGGGCGAGCCCGACGTCGCGGATCCCCGGCACCCGGTTCCCGATCGAGAACCCCTGCTCGAGGTATCCGACCTCGAGACGCACTACCCGATCACCCGGGGATTCTTGCGACGCGAGGTGGGACGCGTCCGGGCGGTCGACGGGATCAGCTTCGCGGTCGGCCGCGGCGAGGTGCTCGGGCTCGTCGGCGAGTCCGGGAGCGGGAAGACGACGGCCGCCCACTCGGTGCTCCGCCTCGAGGAGCCGACGGGCGGGGAGATCCGGTTCGACGGCGAATCGGTCACCGATCTCTCGGGCGGGGCGTTACGATCGTTCCGCCGACGGGCGCAGCTCGTCGTGCAGGATCCGAACGACGCGTTCAATCCGCGACTCTCGATCGGCGAGGCGGTCGCCGAGCCGCTGGCGCTGCACGGCATGGCCGACGGGGATCGCCGCCGGGCCATCGTCGAGGACATCCTCGAACGGGTCGGCCTCTCGGCCGACGACGCCGACCGATACCCCCACGAGTTCTCCGGCGGGGAGAAACAGCGGATCTCCATCGCCCGGGCGCTGGTGTGCAATCCCGATCTCATCGTCGCCGACGAACCGACGAGCGCGCTCGACGCCCGCGTCCAGTCGGACGTGCTCGGGCTGCTCGAGGAGATCCGTCGAGAGTTCGACGTCTCGATCCTCTTCATCAGCCACGACATCGACGTCGTCCGGCGGTTTTGCGACCGGGTGGCGGTGATGTACCTGGGAGAGATCGTCGAACGGGGGCCGATCGCCGACGTCCTGGAGTCGCCGGCCCACCCGTACACCCGGGTGTTGATGGGCTCGGTGCCGAGCCTCGATCCGGCCGACAGGGACCTGGCGAGCCCGCTCACGGACACCGTTCCGGACCCCGCCGAACCGCCGTCGGGCTGTCGGTTCCACACGCGCTGTCCGGAACTCATCCCGCCGGCGGACGTCGACGTGTCCGCCGACCTGTGGGAGCGCCTGGCCGCGTTCCGGTTTACGGTCGCCGCGGGCGAACTCCCGCCCGCCGTCGATCCGGCGACCGCGGAGGGCCGGATCGATTCGGCGACCGTCCGCGAGGCGTTCGGCCTCCCGGAGCGCATCCCCGACGAATCGGTCTCCCGCGCCGTGGACGCGGCGGTCGACGCGCTCGGCCGCGGCCGACACGAGGCGGCGGCCGACGAACTGGCCGCGGCGCTCCCGACCGTCTGCGAGCGCGAGGCGCCTGCGGAGTCGACGCACGACGGCCGACCGGTTCGCTGTCACCGATACGATCCCTCGGTCGACGCGACGCCGCGCCTGGGCGCCGACGATGCGTCGTAACCACCACCGGCGGATCCCTCGGTGTGGCCGTCGCGGCTCTCGCCCCCGGCGGTTCCGCGATCAGTCGTCGCCGTCGGCGTCGACGATGACGACCTCGCCGTCGACGACGTCGACGTTGACGAGCGTCTTCACGTGGTAGCCGGCCTCCTCGACCTCGTTCTCGCCGCCGACCTTCTTGATCACGGCCACGCTGTCGACGACCTCGGCGCCGATCTCCTCCAACGCGGAGATGACCGACGCGAGCGTTCCACCCGTCGAGAGCACGTCGTCGAGCACGAGCACGCGCTCGCCCTCGCGGACGTCGTTGATGTACATCTCGTTCTCCGAGTAGCCCGTCCGCTGGGCGATCGCGACCTCACCCTCGAGGCCGTACTCGCGCTTGCGGATGACCGTCAGCGGGATATCAGTCATCAGCGAGACGGCGGTCGAGATGTGGATCCCCATCGCGGCGGGCGTGACGATGCGATCGACCTCGGTGAGGCGGGCCTTCCGGATGATCCGGATGACGATCTCGCGCAGGAGGCCGGGGTCGAGTTTCGGGACCCCGTCGCTGATCGGGTGGACGAAGTACTGGTATCCGTCGTCCTTCTCGACGATCGGCGCCTCCAGCAGTGACCGCTCTAACTGATCCATGTCGTGGGTGTGATCGAAGGCGAGTAAAAGCTGACGAAAGGCGGCGGGGACGGCCGGCTTCGACCGTGAAGACGTGGTCGGGGACGCCGAGGTCGCCCGCACCGATCGAGGGGGACGTCGATCCACGTACACGCCGGTCCCGGGGACGTCGATCCACGTACACGCCGGTCCCGGGGACGTCGATCCACGTACACGCCGGTCCCGGGGACGGGGGTCCCGACTACTTATCTGCCCCGTAGGAGAGTTCCGGCGGCTGATCGCCGTAGCCGAGGCGCATGTTCCGCTCGTGGACGATGTGGGCCGCGGCCGTGCCGGTGAACGTCACCGCGATGAGCGCCGTCCAGGCGAGCGTCGGCAGCGCCGTGAACGGGTAGACCTCCCCCCACAGCGCGGCCACGAGCGCGCAGCTGATCGCGCCGAGCGAGAGGTACAGCTCCCGCCAGGCGAACTCGTGGCCGGGAACGATCTCGAGGTAGACGGTGATGGCTCGCGTCCGGTCGGTGGCTTCGACGATGCCGGTGTCGGAGTCGAAGTCGAGGATACCGGCTTTGTCCATCTTCGGAAGGTGCGTCTGCTGGAGCGTCGTGTAGACGCGCTTTCGCTGTTCGGGCGTCACGTCCTTCGGGGTCGTTTCGTACTCCCAGGCGGCGACCTGCTGGGCGAGATCGCCCAGTTCCACCGGTCGGGCGTCCTGCTTGAGGTACTGGAGGACGTACCGGCGTCGCTGATTGCGAAGCACCTCGAAGATCTCGCCTTTGGTCAGATAGTCGGCGTCGGCGCGCTGTCGCAGCATCTCGGTTTCACCCGCAGACGATCGAGAGGGGAGACGGTTTCCGATCCATTCACTCGGAGCCACGAACGCTTCCTATATAATCTTCGTGACTGGTAATCGGTTCTCCCCATTCGGCCGTCCGCCCGTGGTTCGGCCGCGGACTCGTCCCTCTTCGGCTCGTTCGTCGCACTCGTCCCGCTACGGGTCGGTTCGCCCGTCGATGGCTCGCTCGCTATCCGCCGCCTCGCCCGTCGGTGGTTCGCTTGCTATCCGTCGATTTGATCGTCGGTCCTCGACCCGCCGACGACCACCGCCAGCGCCGTGGCGATCTCGTCGGCCAGGCCGGCCTTGTCGCCGACGTAGCGCGCGACGTCTTCCGCGTGGACGAGCAGGGCGCTCGTTTCGTCCGCGCCCATCACGCTCGCGTCGTTCGCGACGGCGAACGCGAGGTCGACCCGCTCCAGCAGGGACCGCGCCGCCTCGATCATCGCCGTCTCGTCGTCGGACGTCTCCGCTTTGAACCCGACCATCGCGAGGTCCGGGTTGCGCTCGCGGACCTCGTCGACGAGCTTCGCGGTCGGCTCGAGGTCGAGCGTGCGAGCGTCGCCCGATCGGAGCTTCTCGTCGCTGGGATCCGCGGTGTAGTCGCCGATCGCGGCGGCGGAGACGAGCGCGTCCGCCCCGGTGCAGACCTCGAGCGCGGTCTCGAGCATTTCGCCGGCGCTCTCGACCGGCCGCAGGTCGGCGTACGGGACCGCTCCCTCGGCCGGCGCCGACGGCCGGTCGACCCGGTGGGGCCCGACCGGGCCGTGGACGAGCGTCACGTCCGCGCCGCGGACGTAGCAGGCGCGCGCGATCGCCCGGCCCATCCGCCCCGACGACCGGCTGGTGAGCACGCGGACGGGATCGATCGCTTCGGCCGTCGCGCCGGCGGTCACGACGACGTGCTGGCCTGCGAGCGGACGGTCGCCGGCGGCACGGGCGGTCACCGCACAGACGGCCTCCTCGGTCGCGATCTTCGCCTTTCCCTCCTCGATCCGGGGGTCGACGAACTCCACGCCCCAGGACTCGACGCGCTCGATCGCCTCCAGAACGCCGGGGTGATCGTACATCGGTTCGTGCATCGCGGGCGCGATCACGACCGGGACGCCGGCCCCGAGGGCCGTCGTCGCGGTCGTCGTGACCGACGTATCGTCGACCGCGGCGGCGATCTTCCCCACGGTGTTCGCGGTGGCCGGCGCGATCAGGTAGACGTCCGCCCACCCGTCCACGCCGCAGAGTTCCACGTGTTCGATCCCGCCGGTCAGCTCGGTGACCACGGGCCCGTCGGTCGCGAACTCGACCGCCCACGGGTGAACGATCCCCCGGGCGCCGTCGGTCATCACGGCGCGGACCTCGGCGCCGCGGCGGCGGAGCTCGTGAGCGAGTTCGACCGTCTTGACGGCCGCGATCGAGCCGGTGATTCCGAGCGCGACGGAGACTCCCTCCAGCGTCGACATCGATATCGCTCCGACGGTACGAGCCGCTGGGGTTAAACGTTGGCCTCTCGCGAGGCCGGCCCCGCGCCTTCTCGCCGGCTCAGGACCCGAGCACTTCGGCGGCGTTGTCCCTGGGTCGATAGCCGAGCCGCGCGGACGCCTCGACGATCGAGAAGTACCGGTCGTCGTTCCGCGAGACGATGTGGCAGGTGACCGGGGACTCGTCGATCGGCGCGGTCACCGCGGTCCGGATCGCGTCCCGACAGTCCCGCGGGCTGAGGTACATCGCTCGAGCGAACCGGGCGTCCTCGTCGGCCTCTGACTGTGTCTCCTCGAGCTCGTCGGGCTCCAGGAGCCATCCGATGCGCAGGTTGATCACCTCGAGGTCGTGGCGGTCGGCGTAGTAGGTCCCGAGCGCCTCGCCCGCGACCTTGCTGACGCCGTAGTAGGAGTCCGGTCGCGGCGGGTCGTCGGGATCGACCGTCCGCGGATTCTCCCGGAGCGACTCCGGCTCCGCGGGGTCGGCCGCGTTGTACATGTGTACGACGTGGTTGGTGCTCGCGAAGACGACCCGGTCGAGGCCGTTCTCGACGGCGGCGTGGTAGGCGTTGTACGTCCCCTCGATGTTCGGGCCCACGACGCCGTCCCAGTCGGCGTTCGGCGACGGATTCGCCGCGAGGTGGACGAGGACGTCGTCCCCTTCGAGGACGTCGACGAACCGGTCGCGGTCGGCCACGTCGAGCTCGACGATGTCCAGGTCGTTCGCCTCGCTGCGGGCCATCGGGGTCGTCTCGTGATCCTCCAGGGCCTGCAGGGCCTGTCTGCCGACCGTTCCGGTGCCGCCGGTGATCGCGATCCTGGCCATGACGCTCGTACGCCGCTCGGCGGGAAGAATCACGGGCCGGAGTGTGCGCCTCGGCACTGGTACCGGGCGAAGCCGCCCGTCCGGACCACGTGAGTGGCGAGATCGCGTCGGTGGACGTCGGACCCGATCGGGCCGATCGTCGACGGGAGCGACTTGTTGACGGGAGCGGCTTGTTAACAGGAGCGGCTTGTCAACGGGTACGGTTCGTTTCCCGGGGGTGAGCGCGGTGCAAACTATCGGGGACGGACCTGGGGCAACGTTTTAAACTCCCGAACGAAACTCATTCTTGTGGGAAAGTACCGTCGCTATAATGTTACGAATACCGAATCTCGGCGCGCTCTCGGTGCGAACTCCGGTCGCGTCGCAGATATCGACGGTCGCGTCGACGGACGCGAACGCGCGCATCGCTATTCCGGTCACCGGTCTCCGGGCCGTCGCGTTCGGTAGGTGAAGCCCGAGTCATGACCGAATCGTCGGCGTCGCCCGACCGCGCTTCGACGTGGCTCGTCGTCGTCGGGATCGCGCTCGTCTCGCTCAATCTCCGCCCGGCGATCGTGTCCGTCGCTCCGCTGCTCGACGTGATCGGCGCGAGCCTCGAGCTGAGCAGCGCCGAAGTGAGCCTGTTGACGGCGGTCCCGGTGGTCCTCATCGGGGTGTTCGCGCTCTCCGTTCCACCGATCGTCTCGCGGATCGGTCACGGACGCGGGGTGTTCTGGGGCGTGTTCCTCATCGGGATCGGGACGGCGGCCCGCCTCGGCGGCGAGTCGCTGGTCGTGCTGATCGCGACCACGCTCGTCGTCGGCGTCGGCATCGGCATCACGCAAGCGCTCCTGCCGTCGATCGTCAAGCTGTACTTTCCGGACCGCGTCGCGTTCGGGACCGGGCTGTACACGGTGACCCTCACCGTCGGCGCCACGCTGGCGGCCGGCGCGACGGTCCCGATCGGACGGTACCTCGACTCCTGGCCCGGCGCGCTGGCGATCTGGGCGGTCGTCGCCGCCGCCGCGCTGATCGCGTGGCTCCCGGTTGCACGAGCGATGGGTCGAGATCGACCGCGACCGACGACCCCGGCGCCCGCCGCTCGATCCGCGTCCTGGCTGTCCTGGCGAAATCCGTTCGTCTGGGGGCTCACGTTGTTCTACGTGATCAACACGGCCGTCTACTACTCCATGTTGACGTGGCTGGCGCCGCGCTTCACCGCGCTCGGCTGGTCGGAGACGGCTGCCGGGCTCCTCCTGACGGTGTTCATCCTCGCCGGCCTCGTCGGGATGATCGTGATCACGGTCGTCGGGGATCGAACCGCCGACCGACGGGTGTGGCTCGTCCCGACGGTTTCGCTCACGCTCGTCGGCACGGGCGGGGTCGCCATCGTCCCCGAGGCGGCTCCGTGGCTCTGGGCGATCTCGCTCGGATTCGGCGTCGGCGCCTGGTTCACGCTGATGCTGATGCTCCCGGTCGACTACACCACCGACAGCGTGGCGACGAGTCGGCTCAGCGCGGTCGGCATCGCCGGCGGGTACGTGTTCGGCGGCGCGTCCCCGTTCGGCGTCGGCCTGCTTCGCGACCTGACCGGTGGACTTTCGGTCCCGTTCGGCGGACTCGTCGCGTTCGTGCTCCTCGGGCTGGCGATGTGCTTCCTGTTCGGCCCGGATCGAGCGCGGTACGGCGGGTGACCGCCCGACCGAGGCGCCGAGCGTGACGAACGCCCGAGCGGGTCGAATGACCGTTCGAGGCGCCGAGCGTGACGACCGCCCGACCGAGGCGCCGAACGTACGCGAGAGTCGACGGTCAAACCGGCGCCCCTCCCTCCACGGCGACCGCGGAGCCCGGAGGCTCCGTCGACCCGGTTTCCGGCGACCGTCGACGTGGCTCGCCGGTCGCGAAGCGACCGACGATCAGCTCTCTTCGACGTCCGGGTGCATCGTCGGCTCCTCGTCCACCGCCGTCGCGACCCACTCCCGGATCGCCGCCCTGGCGCGCTCGTCGCGCCGACGACGCTCTTCCTCGTCGATCTCCTCGCAGGCCGGCGGCAGGTCGATACCCCGCTCGGTGAAGTAGCCGTCGGGGGCGATCCAGTCGTGGTAGAACGGCGTCTCGCCGTCCCGGATCGCGGCCAGGGCGACCTTGGCGCCGTGACCGGCCGCGACGATCGTCTGGTGGGGCTCTCCCGCGATGCGGCCCGCGGCGTAGACGCCGTCGACGGCCGTCCGTCCCGCGTCGTCGACCGAGACGACGTACTTGGTTCCCTGCTGGTCGCGGCCGACGTCGAGCGGACGGAGGTACTCGCTGTCCGGCCAGGAGGCCGCGATCACCCGCCGCCCCTGGTAGGTCGCGGCCTCGCCCTGGAGTTCGAATCCCGCCTCGAGTTCCTGCTCGACTCGCGGCTCGGCGTGGACGATCCGATCGTCGACGAACGCGGCGCCGGCCGCCTCGGCCTGCGCTTCGACCATCCGCAGGTACAGCCGCGGATCGACGCCCAGCGGGAAGCCGGGGTAGTTTTCGAGGGTCGCGTTGCGCGCCAGAATCGACTCTCCTCCCGCGACCACGAGCGTGTCGAGACCCGCCCGCGCCGTGAAGATGGCGGCGGAGAGTCCCGCGACGCCGCCGCCGACGATGACCACGTCTCGCATGGTACCCGGTAGCGGGTGCGACCCGACAACGGTGTCGGTTCGCGGCCGTCGATCCGGATCGGAACGTCGCGACTGTCGATCCGTCCGGAGCCGCCGATTCGCAATACTGTTTATGCGGGAACGCCTCCTACACCGACCGTGGACAGGATCCTGCTGAGCACGCTCGTCTACCGCGAACCGGCCGAGATCTACCCGACGCTCCGTGCGTTTACCAACTATCCGCGGTACACGAAGTATCTGGAATCCGTCTCGCGGGACGGCGACGGCGGAGAGGGCACGCGATACGACCTCCACTTCGGCTGGTGGAAGCTCTCGTACACGGCCCGCTCGGAGGTGCGCGAGATCGAGGCGCCGGAGCGACTCGCCTGGCGACTCGTCAAGGACGTCGACGCCGCCGGCGAGTGGCGCGTGGAGCCCGAGCCGGAGTCGGCGCCCGACGGGGAGGCGACGGCCAGCCGGATCTACTTCGAGGCGGTGTACGACCCCCACTCGGCCGATCCGGACGCGGTTAGCCTTCCGAAACTGGTTTCGCTGGACTGGGTGATCGGGAAGGTCCGCCCGCGGCTGCTGGAAGAGGCCGAACGCGTCGTCCGGCGACTCGTCGCCGACGTGGAAGGCGAACCGCGGGAGGTCGAACTCGTCGTGCACGAGGCGCCCGGCTGAGCCGGGCGTTCGCGTCGACGGTCGCCGCGACGACCCCGTCTCGCCGACGACTACAGCGTGTAGTCGTACTCGCCGTCCTCGCTGGCCAGGAACGCCTCGAGGAGGTCGATCGTCGCCAGGACGTCGTCGACGTGGGCGGTCTCCGTCACCGTGTGGAGGTACCGCGTCGGGATCGAGATCGCGCCGACCGGCTTCGCGCCGTGAGCGTGCTGGAAGCCGGCGGTGTCCGTGCCACCCGACGGGAGGATCTCGAACTGGTGGGGGATCTCCTCGGCTTCGGCCAGCTCGCGCAGGCGAGCGTGGACCTTCGGGTTCGTGATGACGCTGCCGTCTTTGAGCTTGATGGCGGTCCCCTCGCCGAGACGGGTGACGTGCTCGCCCTCGTCGAACTCCGGCACGTCGTTGGCGACGGTGACGTCCAGCGCGATCGCCAGGTCCGGGTCGATGTCGACGCCGAGCGCCCGCGCGCCGCGAAGGCCGACTTCCTCCTGGACGGTCGCACAGAAGTGGATCGTCGCCGGCGATTTCTCGAGCCTGCGGGCTGCTTCGAGCACGGCGTAGACGCTGATCCTGTCGTCGAGCGCCTTGCCGGTGACCGTCTCGCCGACGATCTCGGTCCGCTGGTCCATCGTCACGAGGTCCCCCGGAGAGACCAGGTCGACGGCGTCGTCGTAGGGGAGTCCGAGATCGACGTGGACGTCGTCGATCTCCGGCGGCTTCTTCCGATCTTCCTCGTCGAGGGTGTGCGGCGGCGGCGAGCCGATCACGCCCGGGACGTCCCCGTCGTCGGTGTGAACGGTGACGCGCTGGGCCTTCAGCACCCGCGCGTCCCAGCCGCCGAGCGGGTCGAGCTCCAGGAAGCCGTAGCCGTCGTCCTCGCCCTCGACGTTTTTGACCATGAAGCCGATCTCGTCCATGTGCGCGGCGACCGCGACGGAGTACTCGGATTCGCCGTCGAGCGTTCCGACGACGTTGCCCATCGCGTCCGTTCGCACGCGGTCTACCGTCTCCGCGAACTCCCGCTCGACGATGTCCCGGATCCGGTCTTCGTAACCGGGCACGCCGCTGGTCTCGGTGAGTTCGCCGAGCAGGTCGACATCCAGTGAGTGGGGTGCCATACGCTGACTCGAAAGTCGAGCAGCAAAAAATCGTGGTATTCGAGATTGGGTTCTGCCGACCAGATCCGTATTCGGTTGGGGAACCAAGATCTTCGGCGGGAGACGGTCCTCCGAAACGAGGGGTCACAG
>SKPV01000021.1 GCA_007119345.1 Halovivax sp. | reverse complement strand
TCGGCATCGTCGCCGTCGGCGCCATCGCGCTCGTGACCGCGATGGTCGGCTTCCTCATCGCGCTGGGGGCGTCCTACGACGAGTCCGAGGAGCGAACGATCGTCGAGATGGCTCGGCGTACGGAGTCGGTCGACGGCGAGGGTCGGAGCGTGGGCGATCGTTAAGTCCTGGGCCGCCGTCTCCCGGTGCCCGCCGCGGTTGCGTGAGGCGGCCCGTTCACCATCCACGGAAGGCACCGCCCACGGAAGGCATTTTTCGCTGGCTCGAGATCGGTACGTATGGCCAAGACGAACGCGGCGGAGCTCGAGTGGGAGACGCTCGAACGCGGCGGGAGCGAGTGGAAGCGCAAACGGCTCGGCGCGGCCGCGGGCGGCGACGAGATCGGCTGTAGCCTCTACGAGCTCCCGGCGGAGAAGCGATCCTGGCCGTACCACTACCACGCGGGCAACGAGGAGGCGCTGTTCGTCCTCGAGGGAGCCGGCACGCTCCGACTCGACGGTGACGAATTAGCGCTCGAATCGGGCGACTACGTCGCCCTGCCGGCGGGGGAGCGCGGCGCCCACCGGGTCGTCAACGATTCGCCCGGAGCGCTTCGATACCTGCTGCTCTCGACGATGAACGAGCCGGACGTGACGGTCTACCCCGACTCGGAGAAGGTCGGCGTCTTCGCCGGCTCGCCGCCCGGCGGCGACGGCGAGCGGGACGTCCACGGCTACTACCGGCTCGCGGACGGCGTCGACTACTGGACCGACGAGGAGCCGGCGTAGTCCCGAACTCAAACGGAGAGCTTGCTCGCGCCGCGGACGAAGCGATAGGCTTCCGTGACGTCGATCGCCTCGCGAACCGCGGTCCGGCTATCGGCGCCTCGTTCGACGCCGGGCCAGAGCGTCGCGACGTCCGCGTACTCGGCCCGCACGAAGTCGACGGCGACGCGGAGCGGCGGATCGATCGGAACGGGCCGCTCGACCGCCTTCGGCGGGTCGGCCGCCGCGTCCCTCGCGGCCTCGCGGATCTCCTCGCGCGCCTCGGCCGGGGGCCGACACCGCGCCGCGGCGAATCCGCGCGCGGACTTCGTCGCGACGTACCGGGCGGCCGGGAGCCGCGCCGCGACCGTCTCGCCGAGGACGTCGTCGCCGGTCACCAGCGCGACGGGGACTCCCAGATCGCCGAGCAGCGCCGCGTCGAGTTCCACTTCGCCGACGGAGCGGCCGTCGAGTCGGACGTCGGCGAGCGATCCCGAGAACGTGTGCTCGAGGAAGCCGCCGGTTCCGGGTCGGTCGTGAAAGCCGACGAGGACGGCGAGGTCCGCGTCGTCCGGAACGCCGTCGACCATGCCGTTCGGGCGCGGGCCGCCGCGGACGAGCGAGGCCCGGTCGTGCAAGGCGGCGGGGTCGACGGTCAGCTTCGACCCGTGGGCGTCGGCCACGGTGACGGTCGCGTCGGGCTCTGCCGCGAGGAGGCCCTCGACGGCCGCGTTCACGTCGGCGACCATCGCCCGCCCGGCTTCGGGTTCGTCGTCGTCTTCACCGCCGTAGCCGCTCACGCCTTCGACGTCCGCGGAAACGAACGCGCAAAATTCGGACATGACTCGGCCAACGAGGCGACGACGGTAAACGTCACGGCTGCGCGTCGGCGCCGCGTCGTCCACCCCCGGGCGGAAAGCCTTACCCGCGAGCCCCCGTTGAGCCCGGCGTGCACAGGGTCTGTCTCACCTACGACTTCGACGCGGTGGCGGCGTGGCTCGCCCAGGGACGGCCGGGTTTCGCCTCGTGGGGCGTCTACGGCGCCGAGACGGCCGCGCCGCGGTTGCTCGACCTCCACGACCGGTACGAGGTTCCGTCGACCTGGTTCGTCCCGGGCCACACGGCCGAGAGCTTCCCCGAGGTCGCGGGGCGCGTCCACGACGACGGCCACGAGATCGCCCACCACGGCTGGAGCCACGAGGCGCTGCCGACGCTCTCGCCGGCCGAGGAGCGCGCGGATTTCGTGCGAGGAATCGACGCCCTCTACGACCTGACCGGCGAGAAGCCGGACGGCTTCCGCGCGCCCGACGGCGGCTTCTCCCCGCGGACGGTCGAACTCCTCGAGGAGTTCGGCTTCGGGTGGGACTCGAGCGAGGGCGTCCGCGACTTCCGGCCGTACCGCCTGCGAACGGGTGCGACCCTCGACCTCGACGCGCCGTACGAGCCGGGTCGAGAGACCGGGATCGTGGAGGTGCCACTCGTCTGGCACCGCGACGACTGGATGCAGCTGTTCCCGGTCGTCTCCGGGCCGGAGTGGGTCGCCTACGGCGAGGAGCCGGCGGTCTTCGAACGGTGGCGAACCGATCTCGACTGGATGCGCGAACGCGTCGATGAGGGCGTCTTCACGCTGCTCTTGCACCCGCAGTGTGCCGGCCGGGCGCCGTTCGTCGCCGAGTTCGAGGCGTTCCTCGCCGACGTCCTCGAGATGGACGACGTGACGTTCGCCACGTGCGGTGAGGTCGCCCGCGAGTTCGATCCGGGGGCCTAGCCCGGATCCGCCGGGACCGGCAGCCGGTTACCGCCTCGCTCCAGGCTCCCGGCAGCCGGCGGCGCTCCCGCGCACCACACTCCCGGCGGCACCTCCCACCAGCCTCGCGGCGGCGATCCCGCGCACGAGTCTGCCGGCAGCCAGCTTTTCCCTCGTCCGGGCGAGACGCGTGCATGGAGATTCGAGAACCCGAGCCCGACGAGACGGGCCGGATTCGCGAGGTCGCCGACAGCGCCATGACGACCTCCTACGGCCTCAGCCCGGCCCGGATCGACGCGATCGCGGACGAGCAGTTCGCCGACGACACGCTCGAAGGTCGCCTCGACGACCAGTCGTCCGTCCTCCTCGTCGGCGAAGCGGACGTCGACGGCGGCGAGTCGACGATCGCGGGCGTCGTCAGCGGATCGGTGGACGGCGAGTGGGGCGAGGTGAGCTGGCTGCTCGTCGATCCCGAGCACCGCGGCCGGGGACTCGGCACGTCGCTTTTCGAGGCCGCGACCGAGGCGCTTCGAGACGGTGGCGCCGAGCGGATCAGGGCGACCGTCCTCGAAGCGAACACGGAAGGCCACCAGTGGGTCGAGCGATTCGATCTCGTCCGCGAGGGCGAGCGATCGATCGAACTCGCCGACGAGTCGGTCGTGTCCGCCGTCTACGCGGACCCCGACGCGGACGGCGACCTCGAAGAAGTGGCGATCGAGGAGCCGTCCACCGACGAGGACGTCGACTTCCCCGAGGCGGCGCTCGAGGACGGCACGCCCGTCGTGACCACGGACGACGGCGACGAGGCGTTCGTGGAGAGAGACGAGGAGGAATCCGGGACGGCAGCGCCGTTCTACGCCGCCTACGCGGACGAAGGGCGCGCGGACCAGTTCGGGTACTACTGCAGCAACTGCGGGTCCCTCGACGTCGAGATGGACGAGATGGAACGCCTCGAGTGCTCGAACTGCGCCAACTCCCACGCGGAGCGATCGAAGGAGTCCTACGACCGCTCGCACCTGTAACCGTCACACCGGGGGGCGGGCGCGAATCAGTCGCCCGCGACGGCCGGCGTCGTTCTCTCGCCGCGCTCGATTCGCTCGTTCGCGTAGTCGTCGGCAGCCTGGAGGACCGTCGTCCCCGCGTCCTCTGCGCGCTCGATCATCGAGAGCAGCCGATCCTGGATGGCCTTCGCGCGCTCGAACGCGGTCTCCCGGTTCCCGCCGCGGTGTTCCTCGGCGACGGTGATGAGCCCGCCGGCGTTGATCACGTAGTCCGGGGCGTACAGGATTCCGCGGTCGGCGAGGGCGCCGGCGTGACGGCGCTCCGCCAGGACGTTGTTCGCGGCGCCGGCGACGACGTCGCAGTCGAATCGGGAGACCGTCTCGTCGTTGACGACGCCGCCGATGGCACAGGGGGCGAAGACGTCGCAAGGTTCGTCGTAGACGGCGTCCGGCGCGACGACGTCGGCGTCGTGCTCGGCGAGGAATCGCTCGACGTTGTCCTCGCTCACGTCGGAGATCGTCACGGCGGCCCCGCGCGCGATGAGGTCGGACGCGAGCGCCGAGCCGACCTTCCCGAGTCCCTGGACGACCACTTCGACGTCGTCGAGCGAGTCGGCCCCGTACTCGTGTTCGACGCAGGCGCGGATTCCCGCCAGAACGCCCGTCGCGGTGATCGGCGACGGGTCGCCGAGGCCGTCGCGGAGGCCGACCACGTGATCGGTCGTCCGTCGGACGATCTCCATGTCGTCGACCCCCGAGTTGACGTCGACGGAGGTGATGTACCGACCGCCCAGGCACTCGACGGCGCGGCCGTACGCTTCGAGAAGCGCCTCGGTCTTGATCTCCGCCGGGTCGCCGAGGATCACCGCTTTCGCGCCGCCGAGGTCGAGGTCGGCCGCGGCCGCTTTCAACGTCATCGCGCCGGAGAGCCGCAGCACGTCCTCGAGGGCCGCGTCCTCGGACTCGTAGTCGAGGATGCGCGTCCCCCCGAGCCCCGGCCCGAGCGTCGTGTCGTGGATGGCGACGATGCTCTGCAGGCCCGTCTCGGGGTCCGAAAAGTACGATACCTGTTCGTGCCCCCCGTCGTCGAGCGCGTCGAATACCATGGGATAACCTTTGCGCTCAAGGTAAAAATTCTACTGACACGCGCCGGGACTGCCGGCACCGGTGACGATCGCCTGCCGCGTTCGGGACCGCAGCGCGTTCGGGACCCCGCGCCGCGGTGAGCGGGCGATCCGCGGTGAGCCGACGCGTCCGACCCGCCCGGCTCAGTCGTCGCTCTCGAGGGAGACGAGCTCGTCGACGTCCGGAATCTCCGCCGAGGCGTCGGCGATCTGTTCGAGGCGCTGGGCGTGCTTTTCCATCGCGTACGCCGCGAGCTCGCCTTCCTCCATGCCGACGGGGTCGCCCTCGGGCTGGAACCGGTCGTCCTCGGTGATCCCCTGGACGAGCGGCAGGAGGTCGGCGACGGTGGTCTCGACGAGCCGCGAGTCGACGCCCTCCTCCTGGACCAGCGTCTTCAGCTGGTTCATCCCGAAGCCGACGTGGCGGCCCTCGTCGCTGCGGATCTTCGTGAACCCCTCGACGAGCCCCGGGAGGTGGGGCAACTCCTCGAACGCGTCGCCGCCGAACGAGCGCTGCATGCCGAAGTAGCCCGTCTGGGCGAGGATCCCCTCGACCGTCAGGTGGTAGTGGCAGTAGGCGATCGCGAGATTTTCCGGCGTGTCGTCGGCGAGGAGCCGGTACTGGGCCCGCCGGTTGCGATCGAACAGCTCGACGTAGGGCTCGTTGAACCACTTCTCGTCGCGCGGGCTGGATCGCTCCCAGCCGAGGTGGTCTTCGAGCCCCCAGACGACCTCCCGCCAGTAGCGATCGAAGAAGTCGGCGTGCTTGGCCTCCTCGTAGAGCTGCGTCGTCAGGAACAGCTGGTCGTCGATGTCGTCGAGGACGACCGCCAGCGGAGCCAGGTCCTCCGTGACCGCGTCCTCGCCGGCGCCGAACTTGGCGATCCCGTTGACGATTCCGTCGAGGTTCACCCGCTCGAACGAGTCGGCCGCCTCGGCGTAGGCGCGAAGGTTCTCCAGATCCCGGCCCAGGTCGATCTCGCCCGGATCCCAGTGGCGTTCGACCGCGTTCCGGTAGTAGCGATTCGACCGCGAGTCCCGATCCATCACGGCTGTCGGGGTGTAGGACGGTTCCATACCACATCCATCCCCTCCGACCGGATAAGCGTGATGACGACGGCGTTCGGGTACTTATCGGGGCGTGACGGTACGGTTCTCGGAGCTGGCCGCTTTCTGGCGGCAATCCACGCGGCTGACGGGTCCCCCGACGATCGAACCACAACACCCTTAACCGCCGTCACCACCGAGCGAGCGACATGCCACCGGCGATCGAGACGTGCGATCTCGTCAAGGAGTACGGCGAGTTGCGCGCGCTGCAGGGACTGTCGCTGACCGTCGAGGAGGGCGAGTTCTTCGGACTGCTCGGCCCGAACGGGGCGGGGAAGACGACGTTCATCGAGACGCTGGTCGGGCTCGTGCGCAAGACCGGCGGCGAGGCCCGCGTCTTCGGGTACGACGTCGAGGACGACTATCGGGAGGTGCGGGACGCGATCGGGCTGGCGCCCCAGGAGTTCAACGTGGACCGCTTCTTCCCCATCCGGGAAGTCTTGATGCACAAAGCGGGCTACCACGGGATTCCGAAGGCCGAGGCCGCCGAGCGCGCGGACGAGGTGCTCAAGCGGGTGGGCATCTACGACAAGCGCGACGAGCGATTCGACTGGCTCTCGGGCGGAATGAAGCGCCGGCTGCTGCTCGCTCGCGCCCTGGTCACGGATCCGGATCTGCTGATCCTCGACGAGCCCACGGCGGGCGTCGACGTCCAGCTCCGCCGGGACCTCTGGGAGCTCGTCACCGAACTGAACGAGGAGGGGACGACGGTGCTGCTGACGACTCACTACATCGAGGAGGCCGAGCGCCTCTGTGACCGGGTCGCAATCTTGAACGAGGGGCGGACGGTGACGGTCGCCACGCCGGACGAGCTCAAAGCCCGCGGGACCGACACGATCGACGTTCGACTCGATTCCGCGCCGGCGACCGCGCTGACGCTGGGCGAGTACGCCCTCGAATCGGAGCTCGAGGACGACCGGCTCCGGGTCCGCGTCGACGACGGCGGCGCGGTCGCGCCGGAGCTGCTCGCCGAGCTTCGGTCGACGGGCCACGAAGTGCGCGACCTCGAGATTTCGAGAGCCTCGCTGGAGGAGATCTTCGTCGACCTCACCCGGAGCGAGGACCGCACGGTGACCCGGTCGGCGGCGAGCGATGCCGCGGACGGCGCCGACGAGGTCAGCGGCGACGACGAACCGCGAGCGGAGGAGGCGAGGACGGACGGCGGCGCGGCCGAACGCGATGGCGCGGACGGCGGCGCGGCCGATCGTGATAGCGTGGACGCCGAACGCGCGGAGGGGAGTCGCTGATGTGGACCGTCGGCGCCCGGACGCTCTTTCGCCGGGAGGTGCTGCGGTTCGTCCGCCGCCCCAAGAACACCTTCATGCCGCCGGCGATCACGAACGTGCTCTACTTCGCCGTCTTCGGCGTCATTCTGGGCGGACGGATCGATCAGATCGCGGGCTTCGACTACATCCTCTTCATCCTGCCCGGGCTGATCGTCCTCGGCACCATCTCGAACGCCTTCGAGAACGCCTCGTTCTCGATCTTCCACGGCCGGTGGAACGAGTACATCCACGAGACCGTCACTTCGCCGCTGTCCTACGCCGAGATGGTGCTGGCCTACGTCGGGGCGGCGGCCGTCCGCGGGCTCGTCGTCGGCGTCATCATCGCCGCCGTCGGCTTCCTGTTCGTCCCGTTCACGGTCGAGAGCGGGGGGATCGCCGTCGAGCACGCCGCCTACCTCGTGGCCGTCATGGTCACCATCTCGGCGCTGTTCGCCGCGCTCGGGATCATCGGCGGCCTCGCGGCGCGGGACTTCGACGACCTCACGGTGATGAACCAGTTCATCCTGCGCCCGTTGGTGTTCTTCGGCGCGGTCTTTTACTCGCTGGAGATGCTGGGCACCTACGCGCAAGTCGCCTCCCTGCTGAACCCGATGGTCGTGATGGTCGACGGCGTCCGCTACGGGATGCTCGGCTACTCCGACCTCGCCGCGATCGGTCCGGAGGTGTACGCCGACGTGATCCCGGTGGCCGCGCTGGCCGCGCTGATGGGGCTCACCGTCGCGGTCCTCGCGTTCGACGTCTACCTGTTCGAACGCGGGTACGGGCTGACGGAGTGAGTCGTGACGGCCTCACTGCCGTTAGAACGAATCGTCGCGGCCGAAGACGAGGCCGAAAGCCACCCGGTAGAAACGATTTCCACGCCACCCAGTTTGTTAGTAGATATGCCCACTTCGGTGAAGATGAACGAAGGGACGAAAGATCGTCTCAAGCGACTCCAAGCCGAAATCAAGCTCCAGACCGGGACAAAAGTTTCCCAATAGGAGTTACTGGATCGATCAGTCGATACCGTGTACGACTCGAAAGCCGATTTCATCGATTCGTTCCGTGACGAGTGGAGCGGGTTGGCCGAGGAGGAGGTCGATCGACTCGTCTCCGGTACGGCCCCGTCGGGCGACCCGGTGGCTGAAGACGAAATCGACGAGGCGCTCTACGGTTCCGAACTCGAATGAGCTTGTTCATCGACACGGGGTTTTTTACGCTCATCAGGACGAGAGCGCACCACGTCACGAGGTCGCACTCGAGGCGCTCGCGACCGCGAGTGCCGGGTCGGACGGGCGACTCTTCACCAGCGAGTACGTTTACGACGAAGCCGTGACGCTCGTCAGGCAGCGAAGGGGCCGGTTCAACGACGCGAAGCGAACGGGCGATCGAATTCGCGGCATCGACCCGTTTCCGTCCGCATTCGAGATGCTGTTCGTGACGGAATCCGTGTTCGAAGAGACGCAGGAGATTTTCGAGAGGTACGACGACCAGTCCTTGAGTTTCACCGATGCGAGCACGATCGCGCTCATCGAGCGCTCTGACGTCGACGCGGTCCTTAGCTTCGACGACGGCTTCGACGGGATCGTCGAACGAGTCGATCCCGCGTCCGTCTGATCAGTCCGCCGCGAGCTCGACGCCCGCCTCGTCGGCCTTCCCGATCGCCTCGATCAGCAGCTCGGCGACGTCGACGATCTCGATGTCGTCCTCGAAGCCGCCGGTCTTGCGGCCGTCCTCGTACATCGTCATGCACATCGGACAGGCGACGACGAACTTCTCGACCGCGGCGCCCGCGTCGGTGTCCTCCAGGGCCTCGCGCAGGCGCTCCTCGCTCGGTTTGGGCTCTTCCTCGAAGTCCATCCAGAGGCCGCCGCCACCGCCCCCACAGCAGAACGAGTCGGCGCGGTTGCGCGGCATCTCGTGGAGGTCGGCGCCGGTCGCCCGGACGAGTTCCCGGGGCGCCTCGTACACGTCGTTGTACCGGCCCAGGTGGCAGGGGTCGTGGTAGGTGACCGTGTAGTCGAGCTCGTCGCCGCGGAGGTCGAGTTTGCCCTCCGTGACGAGCGCTTCGATCGCCTGCGTCCAGTGGAGGACCTCGATCTCCCCGTCCGAATTCCAGGCGTCCTCGTACTCGAACGGCATCATCGGGTCGTCGGCGAACTCTTCGAAGTCGACCTCGGGGTACTCGTTCAGGAAGGTGTTGTACGAGTGCGGGTCCGTACAGACGATCTTCTCGAACTCGCAGTCCTCCCAGGTCTCGACGTGGTGGCCGGCGAGCTCGATGTAGAGGAACTCTTCACCCACGCGCCGGATGTCGTTGCCGTCGTACTTCTCGTCCTCGAAGAGGATCCCGAAGCTGACGTCGGCCGCCTGCAGGATGGTCGCCAGCGAGCGGGCGACCTGCTTGTTGCGCTCGTCGTAGCTCGGGTAATCGCCGACGTACCACAGGTAGTCGACTTCCTCCTCCCGGGCGTCGTCGAGCTCGAACTCGAGCTCGTCGGCCCAGCCGGCGCGGTTGCGCGGCGAGTCGCCGAACGTGTTGCCGTTCTGCATGACGTTCTGGAAGACGTCCTGCATGCTCGAGCGGACGTCGCCCTGGTCGGTCATCTGCCGGTTGAGCCGCGTGAAGCTCTTCAGGTGCTCGATCTCGACGGGGCAGGCGTCCATGCAGGCCATGCAGGCCATGCAGGACTCCATCGTCTCGGTGTCGATGACCGAGGTGCCGCCGTCGGCGACGATCGGACGCTCCTCGCCGCCGGCGTCGAGCTCCTCGCGATACTGCTTGAGGTCCAAGATGACGTTCCGCGGGTCGAGCGGACGGTCGGACGCCTTCGCGGGGCAGACCGCCGAACAGCGCCCGCACTTGGTACAGGCGTCCTGGTCGAGGATCTCCTTCCAGGTGAAGTCGTCGATGGACTCTGCGTTGGTCGCGTCGAGGTCCGCGGGGACCCCGGGCAGACGCCGACCCGCCTTCTCGTCGCGAGTGACCACGTTCGCGAACGAGGAGAGCATGTGGAACGGCTTGGCGTAGGGCAGCCACGCGATGAAGAAGAACGCGAGCAGGGAGTGAGACCACCAGGCCAGCCAGTGGAGGTTCTCGGCGTTCAGCCCGCCGCCGTTCAGGCCCGCCTCCTCGGGACCGAGGACGGGCAGCGCCATCGCGTCGAGCACCAGCGCGATGGCGTAGCCGACGAAGCTCACCCGCTCGAACTCGGGGATCCCCATCGAGTAGATCCGCAGCCCCTCGAGCAGGAAGCCGCCGACGCCGAGGAAAAAGAGCGTCCAGATGAAGAGGTCGTCCTCGAGCGAGGAGTGGCGACTGAACAGCCGGCGGTTGCCGACCCAGTAGCGCCGGTAGAGCGCCATCCCGATGCCGACGACGAACAGCAGCCCCATCGCGTCGACGATGAACTGGTAGGAGAGGTAGAAGTCGCCGACCCAGAAGGAGTCGCCGGTGACGAGTTCCCAGAAGTAGCCGTCGACGAAGAGGATCGTCGTCGCGATGAGCAGCGTCAGGAAGCCCCACATGATGAACGCGTGCATCAACCCGCCGTAGAGGTCCCGGTTGAACTGCTTCTCGTTCGAGAAGACGATCTTCGTCGCCGCCACGATCCGGCCCCCGAGCTCGTTCAGCCGGGGGAAATCCTCGTCGTCACCCCGGGCGTAGCGGGCGAACCGCCGGTAGATCCCGAACGCGAGGACGAGCAGCGTGATGGTGGTGAGGAGGTAGAAGATGGCGTACTCGGTGGAGGTGATCCCCCAGTACGTCTCCCTGGTCGCCTCGCTCGCCTCCAACGGAGTTTGCATGCGTACGTACGCGAGTAGAACCACCTTAACTCTTGTCACACTCCGAGCGACCGAACCGCCTCACGTCGTGCGAGAATTCACCCAGGATTTACCGTTTTTATTCGTCGGAAATCGGCCGACAGGGAGGGAATCGGTCGGCGGGCTCACGGCAGTGGCGACTCCCGGGTAGGCCGTTCCCGGCGGCGATTACGTGAGCGGGCCGAACCCGTCCGACCACTTCCGGATGGCGATTACGTGAGCGCGCCGAACTTTTCCGACCACTTCCGGACGGCGATTACCCGAGCGAGCCGAGCTTTTCCGACCACTTCCGGACGGCGATTACCCGAGCGAGCCGAACCCGTCCGGCGGTTCCCGATGAGCGGTTTCGCGCTCGTACACGTGCGCGATATCCACCAATTCCCGCTCGGCGAACGGTCGGCCCAGCAGTTCCAGGCCGACCGGGAGTCCGTCGGCCGTGAAGCCGGCGGGGACGACGATCGCCGGGAGCCCGGTGTGGGCGGCCAGCTCGCAGCGCATCTCGCTGAAGGGCTGGCGGTCGGGGAGTTCGACGGGCGGGACCGTCGACGGCGGATAGGCCAGCGCGTCCACGTCGGCGTCCGCCATCGCGGCGAGCGTGTCGTCCCGGAGTTCGCGGCGACGCTCGAGGCGTCGGAGGTACTCGCGGTTCTCCGCGAGGCCGTCGACGTCGACGTCGAGGATGGCCGCCCCGTCCATGCGCGCTTCGATCCAGGGGTGGATCTCCCCGGTCTCGAGGAGCTCGGCCATCGTCTCGTGTGCCACGTCGGGGGCCCACTCCGCCAGGTAGCGCTCCAGGTCGCGCTTGAACTCGAGGTGCAGTACCCTGGCGTCGGCCAGTCGGTCGGGATCGACGACCGACACCGGATCGACGACGGTCGCCCCGGCCGCTCGCAGCTCCGCGACGGCCTCGTCGATCGCCCGCGTCACGGCGGCCGCCCCCGCCGCCATCTCGAGCGAGTCGTCGGCGAGGCCGAAGAAGTCGCGGACGACGCCGATCCGCGCGTCCGAGAGGTCGGCGTCGGCGAGCCCCGCGGCGTAGCCGTCCTCGGGCACCCGGCCGACGCCCCGCGCGCTGATCGGATCCTCGGGATCGTAGCCCACCATGGCGTCGAGCATCCTGGCCGCGTCGGCGACCGTCCGGGCGATCGGTCCCACCGTGTCCTGGGTGTCACACAGCGGGACCACCCCGGTCCGGCTGACGAGTCCCCGCGTCGGCCGAATCCCGACGAGGCTGGCGAACGCCGGCGGCGAGCGGACCGACGAGCAGGTGTCCGATCCCGTACCGAGTAGTCCCAGATTGGCCGCGACGGCGGTCGCCGTGCCGCCGCTCGACCCCGAGGGCCGTCGATCGGTCGCGTAGGCGTTTCGGGTCTCCCCGCCGAGCGAGCTGACGGTGTCGACCCCGAACGAGAACTCCTGGAGGTTCGCCTTCGCGAGAACGATCGCGCCCGCCTCGCGGAGCCGCTCGACGACGGACGCGTCTCTGGGCGGGACGGCATCGGCCAACGTGGCCGAGCCGGCCGTCGTCGGCAGGTCCGCGGTCGCCTGATTGTCCTTCAGGATCACCGGGATCCCGTGGAGCGGACCGACGAACTCCCCGTCGGCGGCGAGCGCGTCGTCGAGCGCCGCCGCGCGCTCGTCGGCGTCGGGGTTGTCGACGAGGATCGCGTTCAGCTCGTCGTCGTGGGCCTCGATCCGGCGGCGGTAGCGCTCGACGAGTTCGACCGCGGTGAGCGCACCGTTGCGATACGCCTCGTGGACGTCGCCGATCGTGGCTTCGACGACGTCGAACCGTTCGTCCATGGTCTGGCCACGTAGCGGTCCAACAAGTAGCATCCGACCCGACCGAAGGAGCGTCCGATCGAACACCCACGAGGAGCACCCGGCCGTCGTCGCTCGTGAGGGCCGCCCGACCGGGAAAGACCGAACAGTTACGGGCTCGGTGTCGTACTGTACGGACGATGGGTCTCTCGCCGACGCGGATCGCGCTCGTCCTGGCCCTCGCCGTCGCGCTCGGGTACGCGTGGTACGCGGCGGGACCGGGTCGGTGGCGGTCGCGGGTCGAGGATCGGCTGCTCTACGGGGTTCCCTGGGGAACGCTCGTCACCGTCGGGATCGTCGTCGCGTTCTACCTGGTCGTCCAGGACGGAGCGCGCAACTGGAGCGAGCCGCTGTTCAAGCCGTTCGTCACCTGGTCGTACTTTTACCCGACGGGGCTGTTGACGGCAGGGGTCGCCCACGGCGGGCCGGATCACCTCGTCTCCAACATGCTGGGGACGATCGTCTTCGCGCCGATCGCGGAGTACGCCTGGAGTCACTACCCGGGCGGGAGCCGCACGGTCGGGGACGCCCGGAACGACGCTGGGGAGCCGGTCGAAGCGGCGGGTGGATTGCTGGCCGATCCGTGGATTCGCGCGGCGGTGGTTTTCCCGGCCGCGCTGCTGGGCGTCGCCGTCCTCACGGCGCTGTTCTCGCTCGGACCGGGGCTCGGCTTCTCGGGAGCGGTGTTCGCCATCTTCGGGTTCGTACTGGTCACGTACCCGCTGGCGGCCGTCGCCGGCGTCGTGGCCACGGCCGCCCTGGGGACGCTGTACGACGCCCTGGCCAACCCGGTCGTCCGCGAGACGATCGACCCGGGTGCGCCCGCGCCGCCGGGGTGGGCGGGCATCGGATTCCACGCCCACCTGCTGGGCTTTCTCGTCGGCGTCGTCCTCGCGATCGCGCTGGTGCGTCGGCGGGATCGCCGGCAGAGCGCCGAGACCGTCTTCCTCGCGGTGGCGGCGGTCGGCCTCGTGCAGGCGCTGTGGCTGCTCTCCTGGTCGGCCGGCGACGACGCGTGGGTGCTCTACCGGGGCGCCGGCGTGACGTTCGTCCTCCTGCTGTCGGTGGTGATCGCCGCGGCCGTCGCCGGCGAGGAGCGGCCGCTCCCGCGTCCCCTCTCGATACTGCCCCGAGCCCCGTCGCGGCGGACGCTCGCAGCCGTCTGGCTCGTCCTCGTCGGCCTCGGCTTCCTGCTCGGACTCGCCGCCGCGCTCGCGGCGGGTGACGCCGCGCCGTTCGCCGTGGCCGTGGCGGTGGTACTGTCCGCGCTGCTCGCGCTCCCGGCCCTCCCGCCCTTGGTACCAGAGCGCGTCCACGCGGGCCCGATCACCCGCCGCGGCGCCGCCCTCCTCGCGCTCCTCGCGCTCACGGCGCTCGTCGCGCTCGTCGGCGTTCCGTACGGGTTCAGCGTCGTCGGCGACGAGGTCCCCGGATCGGGGGGCGTCGAGGCCGGCGACTACACCGTCACCTACGAGCGCAACGCCACGGCGGACCAGTCCCTCCTGCTCTTCCCGAACGGCGACGAGACGACCCAGGACGGCCTGATCGTCGTCAGCGACGACCGCGAGCTCTGGACCGTCGGCGAGCGTTCCGACGTCATCGCCCACGACGGGAACGCGACCGCGACGGTCGGCGGGATCGGCTGGCGCGAGACCGTCCGCGCCGAACGCACCGGCTGGGAGGTCGTCGGCAACGAAACCGCCTACGCGGTCGACCTGACGGTCGACGGCGAAACGAGCCGGTCGTACGCGTCCGAGCCGGTCCGGGCGGCCGCGGTAATCGACGAGTACCGGATCGCGGTCGCCCCGACCGAGGAGGACTTCGAGGTTCGGGTCACCCGAGACGACGAACCGGTCGGTTCCGCGTCGATCCCCGACGACGGAGACGAAACGGCCGTCGACGACCTTCGGTTCAGGGTCGAAACGATCGACGACACCGAACGCCTCGTCGCCGAATCCGGCGAGACGTCCGTCCAGATCGCCGAGCGCGAGACGTACGCCGACGGGGAGTGAGCGACGACGGCCCCGCGTGCGGGCCGAACGGATTCGCCGACCGCGATGGAACGAGCGTTCGACCCGGTACGGCGTTCTGGTATCGAGCCATTACCTTGCCGTCGTCGAGCCGACTCGAGCTTCAAGGGACGGTATCGCGCTTCAATCGAGGTTTGTGGTAATTCGTTTCGGCATAGTTCACCGGTCGCCCCCAACGGCAGATGCCGGGGATTTTTATCGCGGCTGCATGTCGGTGTCTCTATGACGGGGGAGTTAGGGGTACGAATCGTCACCGAAGTCGCAGCACGCGAAGGGGTCGATCCGGCGGAGCTCACGCCGCCGCTACACGCCGTCGTCGATCCGGAGGCCCTCGACGCCCTCTTCGAACCGACGAGCGCGGGGAACCGACCGTCCGACGGGTGGGTGCGGTTTACGTACAACGGGTACGAGGTCACCGTGGCCGCCGACGGTGCGGTCGACGTGAGGGAGACCTCCGCGGTTCGCGACGGCCCTGACGGCCGGCGCGGGACCGCGATCGATTGAGGCGGAGCGCGCCGTCGCCTCGGCGGATTCGAGGCGCCCGAGGGGGAGTCTGGAGGCCGGTTCGAGCCCAACGCTCGGAGCGATCGCTCCGCGGTCGGTCCGTCGAGACGGGCGGATGGGGCCGTCGGGCCGAACGGTCGCAGAGAGAACGGACGTCTGATAAACGGTCCTCCGCCGGTCGCAGATCGGCGGGCCGTCGTTCGATCAGTCCTCCGCCGGACCAGAGACCCGGTACGGCCCGTCCGGATCGTGCAGGATGCACTTCGCCCGCTGGACGGCGGTGGCCTCGTAGGTCGGGATCGGCTTTCGCTCGCACGGACTCTCGAGTTCGGCTCGCAGCCGCTCGATCGCGTCGCCGTCGTCCTCGGCGACGGACTCCCGGAGGGCGTCCCCGAGGATGTCGTCGACGCGCGGGTCGGAGAGCTCCGCCGGCACGTCGTACGCTCGCCGGATCCGTTCCGGATCGGTCTCGTCGGCGGACGTCCGCAGGTCGTCGGCCAGGAGGTCGTGGCGAAGGGTGGCGACCGTCCGCCAGGCCTCCTGATCCAGGTTCACGTCTTCCGGCGGGACCTGCTTCGGGCACCGCGGGTGGAACCGACAGCCGCTCGGCACCTCGACGGCGTCCGGCACCTCCCCGACCAGTTCGACGCGCTCGCGCTCGGCCTCCGGGTCGATCCGCGGAACCGACGAGACCAGCGCCTGAGTGTAGGGATGCTGGGGGTTCTCGATGATCTCGTCGGCCGGTCCGACCTCGACCAGCTGGCCGAGGTACATGATCCCGATCCGGTCGCAGATGTGTTTCAGCAGCGAGAGGTCGTGGCTGATGTACAGCGCCGTCAGTCCGAGATCCTCCTGGAGGCGCTCGAACACGTCGAGGATGCTCGCCCGGATGGAGACGTCCAGCATGCTCGCCGGCTCGTCGGCCAGCAGGAACGACGGCTCCAGCACCAGCGCCCGGGCGATCCCGACGCGCTGGCGCTCGCCGCCGCTGAGCTCGCTCGGATACTCCCTCGCGTAGGCCTCCGCCGGCTTCAAACCGGCCATCTCGAGGGTTCGGAGGACCCGGGCGTCGCGTTCCTCGCTCGAGCCGATCCCGTGGACGATCAGCGGCTCCTCGACCCACTCGTAGACCGTAAATCTGGGGTTGATCGAATCGTAGGGATTCTGTTGGATGACCTGGGCCTCGCGGCGGAACGCCTTCAGGTCGCGCCCGCTGTAGTCGGTGATGTCCTCGCCGTCGAAGACGATCCGCCCGCCGGTCGGGTCGTGCAGCTTGATCGCCGTCTTGCCGAGCGTCGTCTTCCCGCAGCCGGATTCGCCCGCGAGACCGAACGCCTCGCCCTCGGCGATCTCGAGGCTGACGTCGTCGACGGCGTGGACGTACTGCGACGATTCGCCCCTGAGAATGCGAGCCAGTACGCCCTGATTGACGGTGAAGTGTTTGTCGACGCTTTCGAGGCGCAGCTTCACGTTCTCCCGTGAGCCCGCCGACCCGTCCGCGTCCGAGACGAGCGACATCAGTCGTAACCTCCCTGGATCGGGTTGGGAACCCGACCGTGGGCGTCCTCCCACGTCTCTTTCCGTTCGGCGAGCTCGCGCAGCTCGTCGGCTTCGTCCGCCCGGTGGCACCTGACGACGTGGCCGTCCTCGAACTCCTCCGGCTCGGGCGTGACCTCCCAGCACTCCTCCTGAGCGAACGGACACCGCGGGGCGAACCGACAGCCCTCGCCCGGGTCGACGAGTTCCGGTGGCGTCCCCGGAATCGAGATGAGTTCTTCGTCCGTGTCGGCGATATCCGGGAACGCGTTTCGCAATCCCAGCGTGTAGGGGTGGCGTGGTTCGTCGATGATCGTGGCCGCGTCCGCCTGCTCGACGATCCGGCCGCCATAGCAGACGGCGATCCGATCGGACGTCTCGCTGACGACCGAGATGTCGTGGGTGATCAGAATCATCGCACAATCGATCTCCGCCTGCATCTCTTTGATCGTCTCGAGGATGCGATCCTGGATCACGACGTCCAGGGCCGTCGTCGGTTCGTCGGCGAGGATCAGCTTCGGGTCGAGACACAGCGCCAGCGCGATCATCGCCCGCTGGGCCATCCCCCCGGAGAACTGGTGCGGGTAGTCGTCGACGCGGTCGGGATCGATCCCGAGGTCCTCGAACAGGTCGCGAGCCCGCTCTTTCGCCGCTTCCTTCGACACCCCGTCTTCGTGGTAGGTGATCGCCTGGACGATCTGCGTGCCGACGGTGTAGACCGGGTCGAACGAATTCATCGCGTTCTGGGGGATCATCGAGACGTTCCGCCAGCGAACCTGCTTTCGCAACTCTCGCTCGCTCAGCTCGGTGATTTCCGTGCCGTCGAGGTCGATCGAACCCTCGACCAGCTCGGCGTTGTCGGGAAGCAATCGGATGATCGAGCGGGCGATCGTCGTCTTCCCCGAGCCGCTCTCACCCACCAGACCGAGCGTCTCACCCCGGTCGAGTTCGAGACTGACGTCGTCGGCGGCGCGAACGTAGCCGTCTTCGCTCCCGTAGTACATCCGAAGGCCGTCGATCGTGAGTAGTGACATCGTTGTATCGTTGTGTATCGTCGGGTCAGTTCGCCGTGTGACGGAGTTCCGGGTTGACCACCTTTTCCAGCGAGCGGCCGATGAAGAACACCGACATCACGAACAGCATGATGCAGATGCCCGGCGGGAAGACCCACCACCAGGCCTCTCGCAGGGCGCCCTCCGTGCGGACGTCGTAGATCATCTCGCCCCACGAGATCATGCCCGGCGGGCCGAGACCGAGAAACGACAGGCTCGCTTCGGCGATGACCGCCCAGGCCACCGCGAACGCGGCGTACAGCGAGATCAGCGGCAGGACGTTCGGCATGATCTGCACGTACATGATCCGGAAGTGACTCGCCCCGATCGCCCGCGCGCTCTCGACGTACGGTCGTTGCTTGTGACTCAACACCTGCGAGCGGACCACCCGGGCCGTCCCGCGCCAGAGGATCAAGACGATCGCGAAGATGACGTTCAGGAGGCTGGCGCCGAGGATGAACACCAGCGCGATCGCGAACGGCAGGAACGGGATGCCGTAGACGACGTCCGTGATCCGCATCAGGACGTCGTCGACCCAGCCGCCGAAGTACGCGCTCACGATACCGACGTTGGCACCGATGAAGACGGCCATGAACGCCGCGACGGAGCCCACGATGAGCGTCACCCGGGTCGCCGCGAGGAGCTGTGAGAGGACGTCCCGGCCGAGGCTGGTCGTCCCGAGCGGGTGCGACCAGGTCGGTCCGTGAAATCCGTCCGCCGGTCGGGCGCTCGGGTCGTACGGCGCCAGCGAGAACGGCTGGATCGTCACGTAGGCGGGTCCGATCGAGATCTCGATCGGTCGAGCGAAGATGCCGACCACGATGAAGACGGCGAGGATGACGAGGCCGATCTGGCCCAGCCGGTCGTCTTTCATCGCGGACACCCAGCTCCGCAGGGCGTTCAGGCGCCGCCGCCAGCGGATCCCCCGCGAGTCGACGCCGTCGGTCGTCCGTTCGTCGGTATCGGTCGGCGTTTCGTGGCTCATTCGTAGGTCACCCGCGGGTCGAGGTAGAGGTACGCCAGGTCGGCGACGAAGTTCATCACGATGACCGCCGTCCCCATGAAGAAGAACGTGGCCATCGCCATCGGGTAGTCGTTCCTGGTGACCGAGTCGACCATCTCGCGGCCGATACCGGGCCAGTTGAACACGGTCTCGATGATGACCGAGCCGCCCATCGCCGCCCCGGTCGCGATGGCCACGACGGTGACCAGCGGCAACACGGAGTTACGCGCGGCGTGCTTGTAGAGAACGGTTCGTTCCGGCAGACCCTCCGCCTTCTTCATCTCGATGAAGTCCGCCTTCAGCACTTCCAACATCGTGTTCCGCATCAACAGCGCGGGCGTCGCCATGTAGAAGATCGCGCCCGTCAGCGCCGGCAAGATGAGGTGTCTGAGGAAGTCGAAATTGACGTAGCGTCCGGTGAGGTTCATCGTCAGCTCGCCGCCGTAGCCCCCGATTCCGGCCCGCGGGAGGAGCCCGAACTGGTAGACGAAGATCCAGACGAGGATGATGCCGATCCAGAACTCCGGGGAGGACCGGGCGACGAGGGTGGCGACGATCCCGCCGCGTTCGAACCGGCTCCCGCGCCACCAGCCCATCGCCGCGCCGAAGAGGACGCCGAACGTGTAGGCGATCAACAGCGCCGTGAACATGAGGACGACCGTGTTGAGAAACAGCGGGAAGATGAGCTCGCCGACCGGCTGATTGTAGTAGGTCGAGTCCCCGAAATCCCCGCGCAGGAGGGCGCCGATGTACTCGATGTACTGGATGTGAAGCGGTTGGTCCAGTCCGAGCTCTTCGATGCGGGCGTCTCGCAGCGCCGGATCCGGATAGTCCATCAGAAAGCGCGTCGTCGGATCGCCCGGGACCATCCGGAACAGGACGAACAGGACGGTGACGAACGCCCACAGCGTCAGTACGAGCTGGAAGATTCGTCGAAGTACGTATTCTCTCAATCCCATCTGTTACGTTCGCTCCATCGGCTTATCGTCGGAAGTGATCCCATGGTCCGTTCGGTTTGCTGGCGAGTTGCATCGCGTTTGCGTGTACGTGGTTGACGTGTCGAGCGAGCGGCGACGCGGCCGGGCCGTGTATTTCTCGATTCGATCGCCGACCGATCGGATCGGTCGCAATTTTTGAATCGCCTTCGGGGTCGACTCACGTTAACGCTCGTTCCGTTCGTGTCGCCTCGAGCCCGAAATCGACCGCACGGGTACCGCCGCATCGCCGTCGCGTGGCGATCAGCGGTCCGAACGGTACCCTCGTCGGGCGGCGAGCGACCTACAGGTAACCGCCTTCCTCCAGCTCGGCTCTGGCCGCGTCGAGGTCTTCGGTGTACTCCCGGACGTCGGGGTTGTGCCAGGTCTCGACGGCCGGGGAAATCGGCGTGTGCGTCACCGTTCCCATGCCGCCGCGGATGGTCTCGACGAAGTCCTCCTTGGGGACGCAGTAGGAGATCGCCCGGCGGATGTGGACGTCGTCCATGTGGTCGCGGCGCATGTTGTACGAGAGTTTCGCGTGACCGACCGCGTCGAAGCTGGCCAGGTCGACGTGCTCCTCTTCCTGCAGCCGTTCGAGCTGGGTCACGGTCGGGTCCTGGCCGGCCATGTCCAGCTCGCCGGCTTCGATCTCGTCCATGATGGTGGCTTCGTCGCCGGGTACGCGGATGAGCCGCTCGATGTTCGGCGGCTGGAAGTGGTCGTCGAACCGCTCCAGCTGCAACTCTACCTCGCGCTCCCAGTCGACGAACTGGTAGGGACCGCTGCCGACGTACTCGTCGTCGGTGTGTTCCGTGGGATCGTCGACGTCACCCCAGACGTGCTCCGGGAAGACGTAGATCTGGGCCAGCGCGTTTCGTTCGAACGTCGCGTCCGGTTCGCTGAGGTGGAACGTCACTTCCTGGCCGTCGATCTCCATCTCTTCGATCGGGTCGAGATATACCGAGTACGTCGGCGAGTATTCGCCGAAGAGTTCGTACGAGAATACGACGTCCTCCGGCGTTACCGGCTCCCCGTCGTGGAACGTGTGATCGTCCCTGATCTCGACCGTAAACTCCGTCCCGTCGTCGGAGATGTCCGGCGCGTCCGTCGCGATCCACGGCATGGGGTCGCCGACCTCGTCGAACCGGTACAGTTGGTCGTAGATGAGCCGGATGAACTGCCGGTCGGGGGTCGCCATGTCCTGCATCGGGTTCAGCGAGATGATGTCCGCGGAGTACCCGAACGTGATCTGGTCGACGCCGTCGGCCGGCTGGGCGTCCATGAAGTTCCAGAAGCCGTTGAGTCCCTCGCCGAGCGTCGCGTTGACGCTCTCGAGCGATTCGTTGTTCCACGGGTGATCGCCGCCCTCGTTCGCGATGTAACACCGCGGCTGGTCCTCGGCGAGGGTCTCCTGGGCCTCGAAGACGAGCTCCCGCCGGGCCTCTTCATCGGTCTCCTGGGCCTGGGCCTCGGCGATCTCGTCGTACTCCGAGTTCTCGTATCCCGGCGTGTTTCGGCCACCCGGACCGGTGAAATCCGAGTGGTGCATGTCCGTGAGGAAGATGTGCGGATCGATGCGCTCCGGCGTTCCGCCCCAGCCCAGCAACGAGATGTCGAAATCCCGATCTTCGGCGAATATCCGTTCCACGTGCGGGTCGAACGGGAGTTCCTCGACGTCGACGTCGAAGCCGACCTCTTCCATGTTCTCGGCGATGAGACCACCCAGTTCGTTGCGGTCCGGGTTCGCGCCCGACGTCGGAATCAGGAAGTTCAACTCGGGGACGCCGGCCAGTTCGTCGTCGTCGCCCCACCCGATACACCCCGCTAGCGTTGCCGATCCGATCGCACCAGCAGCACCAGCCTTTCGCAGAAACGCTCTGCGCGAATTCGAAGGCATGCACACCTAGCACGTGCGCTTATTGATAACTATTGTGGCCGTCGACGAACCTGTTCGAAGGATGTCCGAAACCCGCCCACCCCGCCGTAGTATTCGATTTCGATGGACGGAAATCGCGATCGGATTATCTCGATCTGAAATATCCGACCGGTAAAAACGTCCGGTCGGTCGGGGTCGGCCGATCAGCTCCGCCCCCGTCGACCGCCGTCGATGCATCTCGGCGCATGCGCCAGCCCGGAACCGCGGACCGTCGAGGGGCTCGATTCCGCGCCGAGACGGACGTCCCCGAGGCGCACATCTTAGACGGGATCGGCACCTCGAACCGCTGCTGGCCGTCGGCGATCGGTTCCGCCGGCGACGAGCAGACGGCGCAACTATGCGAGCGCACTCGAGACTCGCGAGTCGCTCGTAGCAAGAAGATGGAACCGCGCGGATTTGAACCTCGCCTGAGAACCTGCTCGCTGCGCTCGCAGAACCTCAGTCTGATTCAAATCCGCTTGTTCGTCACGGACTCGCCGCTCGCGAATTTGCTCGCGGCGAGATAAGTGGGACCGCGCGGATTTGAACCGCGGTCACGGGCACCCAAGGCCCGAAGTATACCAGGCTAACCCACGGTCCCGCACGTAGTGTTCTTCGGCCACCGCGTAAAGGGTTTCGTTACGACCCAACGGTTTTCGGCCCGTCCGACGTACCGCCGACCATGACCGCCGGTCTCGAAATCGCCGCCCTGGTCGCGGTGCTGGTCGCCGTCCTGATCGCCGCGGTGATCGTGCGTGCGCTGGCACCGTTCATCGTGAACGCCGTCGTGGGGCTGCTGGCGATCCTCTTGGTCGACGTCCTCGTCGGGTTCACCGTCGCGATCACGCCCGTCTCCCTGGCGATCGTCGCGCTGGGCGGGTTGCCCGGCGCGGTCGTGGTGCTCGCGCTCGCGTACTTCGACGTGGCGTTCGCGGTCTGACGGCGTCCGTGAGCTGACGTCGCGGCGAGTCGCGGATCCGCGGCCGTCGCCCGCCCGGGAGTCTCGACGTCCTCGTCGGTCGCCTCGCCGACCCGGCCGTCCTCCCAGGGATAGCTGGGCTCGTCCTCCGAGACGCCGATCTCGGCGAGCAGCGCGGCGACCTCGTCGTCGGTCGCTTCCGGCATCGGGCCGCTCGCGCTCTCGTCGACGACCGCCTCGTCGAAGACGCCCCGAACGCCGCGACGATCCGGTCTTCGTGCCCGGCCGGGTCGAGGTGAAAGTTCGCCAGGGCGCCGACGCTCTCGAGGCGCCGGTTCAGGTAGTACGTAAACTCGAAGACGTCCCGGGTTCCGCCCCTCGAAGGGGCGCGTCGAGCGAGTCGAAACAGACGACCAGCCGCTCGTCGCTCCGGCGCTCGCGAGAGCGACTGATCGAGACCCCGATCGACCCGAGGTCCGTCGGATCCGCGACCGCGTCGATCGCCACCGCCCCCGCGAAGTCGGGACCCTCGGCGGCGTCGGCGGTACGGATGACGTCGCCGACCGACGGTAGCCCCAACGTGCACGACGTCCCGTCGGTCGGCGGGACGTCGACGCCCTCGCCGGCGAAGGAGACGCGCAGCTCGGCCGTCCGCTCCACGCGACGACACTTCGTCCGACACTCGACGGGGTCGGCGTGGGGACCGTCCGACAGCAAGACGTTGGCCAGGGGGTCGATCGCCTCGGATGATATCGATTCCACGGAGGTCACCCGGACCGGGGGCCCGCGTTGGACTCGCGTCCGGTCGAACCGATCGTTACCGTTCCGGCCGCAGACAGGTCACGGAAGACGATCGTTGCCCCGCGAACGCGGGGTTGAGAACCAGATGGTCGCCGTCGGACGCGGGGCCGAGAACCAGGTGGTCGCCGTCGGACCTGGTGCCGTGAACCAGGTGGTCGCCGTCGGACCTGGTGCCGTGAACCAGGTGGCCGCCGTCGGACCTGGTGCCGTGAACCAGGTGGCCGCCGTCGAAGGAAGCCCCGAAGACGAGTACGGCCGCCGCCGAGGGGGTCGAGCGGGCCGTCCGCGAGGGCCTCGTTTACAGGTCGTCGTCGCGCAGTTCGATGTCGGCGACGAGGTCGTACGGGTGTGCGTCCGTGCGAATGCCGTCGAGCAGGGCGAACGCCTCCCCCGGATCGAGGAAGTGTTCGGTGACGACCCGACCCAGCGGCGTCGGTTCGAAGCCGTCGATGAAGTCGTACTCGATGAGCTTCCCGACGGCGTGTTTCGTGGGCACCTTCCCGAGCATTCGGTCGTTCAGTCGCTTCGCGTCCCGGCCGCCGACGGTGACGTTCGCCAGGGTCTCCTCGACGGCGGCGGCCTCGTCGTAGTGGGTCATCACCGACTCCATCTCTCCTTTGAGGAGCGTGAACGCGACCTCGTCTTCGGTCCGCTCCATCGAGTTGTGGTAGCTGCAGTCCGGCTCGACCAGCAGGTACACTTTCCCCTCGTCGTGGTAATCCGGCCGGCCGGCGCGGCCGAGCATCTGGTGGAACTCCTGGACGGAGAGCCACTCGATGCCCATCGCGAGGGTGTCGAAGATCACCTGCGAGGCCGGGAAGTCGACCCCCGCGGCCAGGGCGGCGGTCGTGACGACGGCCGCCAGCTCCTGGTCGCCGAACTTCCGCTCGACGGTCTTCCGGCGCTTGTAGTCGAGTCCCGCGTGGTACGGCGCCGCGTCGTACTCCAGCCGGCGGGCGATCTCGTGGCAGCGCCGCCGGGAGTTCGTGAAGACGATCGTCTGTCCCCGGTAGCCCTTCGAGGACTTCGTGTCGAACTCCCGCTTGACCAGCTTGTTCTCGATGCGGACCTTCTCCCGGTCGTCGGCGAACGTGACGTGGCGCTCGATGGGGACCGGGCGCTCCTCGAACTCGATGAGCGTCGCCTCCAGCGCCCGGGCGAGCTCCTCGGGGTTGCCGACGGTCGCCGAGAGGTAGATCCACTGGGCGCCGTCGTAGTCGTCCCGGCGCTTCGCTCGCCGCTCGCACGTGTACTTGAGCCGGGAGATGAGCCCGTCGAGCCGGTGGCCGCGCTCTTCTTCCTTCAGGGTGTGGACCTCGTCGATGACGACGGTGGCGATATCGCCCATGTCCTTGCCGGTCCGCAGGGCGTGGTCGATCCCCTCGTAGGTGCCGACGATCACGTCCGCGTTCGGGTCGAACCGCGAGCCGGAGTCGGCGATGCGACTCGCCCCGACGCGGATCGAGACGTCGACCAGGTGGCCGTACTCGTCCGCGAAGTCCTCGTGTTTCTGGTTGGCCAGCGCCACCAGCGGAACGAGAAAGAGCATCTTCCCCTCGCCCTTGAGGACGCGGTCGATGCCCGCCAGCTCGCCGACGAGGGTCTTGCCGGTCGCCGTCGCGCTCACCACCAGCTGATCGCGCGGCCCGTCTCGCGGACTCCGTCCGCTCGCGTCTTCCGCGGAACTGCGTTCCGCGCCCTCGAACAGGCCGTTCTCGGCGGCCAGGCTCTGGACCGGCAGGAGGGTCTCGAAGCGGTCCTCCAGCAGCCCCTGCAGGTCGGGGTGCAGGTCGAGGGCGTCGACCCGGACGGGATCGACCTCGTCGACGGTCGCCGAGATCGTGTCGAACTTCGTCAGGTCCGGGTCGAGCCGGCCCTTCAACAGGTTCACGATCCGCTGGAGGTCCTGGACCTCGAGCATGAGCTCCTCGAGGCGATCTTTCGCCGCGCCCGTCACGCCCCCGACGTACGAGAGCTGGCGCTCCAGCTCCCGGCGGGCGCAGTCGGTGCAGATCCAGTCCCGGTCGTCCTTGATCGCCGTCTCCGACGTGATCGGCGAGTACCTCCCCGCGGAGGCGCAGTACCGGCACGTGCGGACCACCTTCGCCTCGAGCTGGTAGCCGTCGAACATCTCCTGGAGCTCGCGGCGGCCCGCCGGCGAGGTCTGCTCGGAGATGCGGATGCGCTCGGCCCGCCGGGCCAGCTCGACGAACTCGTCGGGCTGGCGGGGCTCCTCGCTCGAACCCCGCTTGATCCGGAACTTGCTCGGCCGGGGGCCGGCCGACGTCTCCGAGAGCCCCAGCTTCGCCCGGAACAGCCGCTCGCCGTCCCGGGTGACGACGACCTGGTAGTCGTCGCCGATCTCGTGACAGAAGAGGGTCTCGACGTCCTGGAGCTGCTTCGACACTATGGGGTGCGTAGCGAGGCGACGTACTTGAGCGGTTCGAACGTCGGCGGGCGTAGCCCGCCCTTAGCTCGGTTCGACGTCCAGCGCCTCGTAGACGAACGTCCACTGATCGACCTGCTGGTCGACCTCGAGCCAGGTGGGCGTGCCGACGCCGTGGCCGGTCTCGTCGTAGCTCCGGAAGCAGATCGGCGCGTCGCCGATCGTCTCGGCCTGGACGAGCGCGGCCATCTTCCGGGCGTGGGCCGGGTGGACTCGCGTGTCGCCCGCGGAGGTCCAGAACAGCGTCGCGGGGTAGTCGCGTTCCGCGACGTTGTGGTAGGGCGAGTACTCGCGGAGCCACGCGAACGCCTCGGGGTCATCGGGCGAGCCGTACTCGGGCGTCCAGGTCCGACCGAGGAGAAACTCGTGGAAGCGCAGCATGTCGAGCAACGGGACGGCACAGACTATCGCGCCGAACAGGTCGGGGCGTCGCGTCAGGGCGGCGCCGACGAGCAACCCGCCGTTCGAGCCGCCCCACCCCGCCAGTCGGTCGGCGTTCGTGTAGCCCCGGTCGATCAGCGCCGCGGCGGCGGCCTCGAAGTCCTCGAAGACGTGGTGCTTGTGCTCGCGCGAGCCGGCCTCGTGCCACTCCTCGCCGAACTCGAGGCCGCCGCGCAGGCAGGCGAGCGCGTACACCCCGCCGTCCGCGAGGAAGGGGAGGGCGTACGGCGCGAAACCGGGCAGTCGCGGGATCCGAAAGCCGCCGTAGCCGGTGAGCACCGTCGGCGCGTCGCCGTCCGGCTCGAGGTCCGCCCGGTGGACGACGTAGACGGGGACGGTCGCGCCGTCGGTCGAGTCGACCCGGATGCGCTCGACGGTCAGCTCGAGGTCCCCGCGCGGATCGAGTTCGGCCGGCAGCTCGGGTTCCTGGCGGACGGCCCAGTCGTTCGGGCCGGCCCCCGGTCCGACGTCCGCGTACGCGATACCGGTCGGGCGGTCGAACCCGCCGATGGAGAAGAACAGCTCCGCGTCGTCGGGACTGCCGTCGAAGCCGTCCCTGGCGATCCCGACGTGATCGGGGAGCGAGAGTTCGTGGCGCTTCGCGCCGTGGCCGTCGTGGACCGTGACGACGGAGGCCGCCTCGCGGATCCGGTGGAGCGCGAACCCGTCACCGGCCGGCGCGACGTCGAGCAGGACGTCCTCGCCCTCGGGGACGACCGTCTCGAAGTCGTCGGGCCCGTCGGCGTCGGCGAAGTCTCCGGCGTCGATCCCCAGCAGCCTGTACCGCGGCGCCTCGTGGTCCGTGAGCAGGTAGACGCGACCCTCGTGGATCAGCGGCCGAAACGTCGCGTCGACGTCGACGACGACGGGGACGAGCTCGTCGTCGTCGAGGGCGTAGAGGTTCGCGTTCGACCCGAGCTCGCCGAGGGCGACCAGCACCAGCCCGCTCTCGCGGTCGACCCGGACGCCCGGCCAGCGCTCGGGCGGGATCCCGTCGGTGACGAACCGATCCTCGCCGCCGAGCTCGCGGTAGCGCAGCTCCTTCTCCAGCAGTGCGCCGTCGTCGGCGCTGCCCGTAGAGAGGTAGTAGAAGCCGTCGGCGTCTTTCTCACCCGCTCCGTCTCCGCCACCGGCGCCGCCCCCGTCGGTACCGGCCTCGCCTCCGCTCCCGCCGCCCGCCCACGCGACGGCGAACTCGTTACACCGCCCGACGTCGTCCAGCCGGTCGATCACCTCGCCCGACTCGACGTCGAGCACCCGGAGGTCGTACTCCTCGGTGCCGCCTTCCATCAGGCCGTAGACCAGGCGGTCGCCGCCGGGCGACGGGACGAACCAGTTCACCGAGACCTCTGCGCCCAGCTCGGCGGGGTCGACGAGCGTGCGGGGCTCGTCGTCGCGTCCCTCCCTGACGGTCAGGCGGGGTTGGTCCGCGTCGGGCGCCTCGATCAGCTGGACGTACCGGCCGCCGCGCGACTTCGGCAAGTGGTAGGTCGCCCGCTCGGCCAGTCGCTCCAGGCGGGGCCGCAGCGACTCGCGGCGCTCGGCGTCCAGGATCTCGTCGGTGTAGGCGTTCTGGTCGGCCCCCCACTCGGCGACGGCCTCGTCGTCGGCTTCGAGCCAGCGGTAGGGATCGACGATCGGCTCACCGTGTCGTTCGTCCGTGACCGGATCCCGCTCGGTGTCGGGAGGGGTTCGCATGCCACTGCCTCCGTCCGGTCGCGGCTTCAAGCCTCGGAAAGCGGCGGGCCGGGGCGAATCCGATCGCGAGAATCCTCCGGCACAACCGTCAACCGGTCCGCACCCGAAGACTCCCCATGGCCCGGATCGCCGCCGACGTCCCGGACTGCAGCGACCGACGAGCGATCGTCACGGGGGCGAACAGCGGGATCGGCTTCGAAACCGCCAGGGAGTTCGCGAGGAACGGCGCGACCGTGGTGATGGCGTGCCGGAGCGCCGGGCGGGGCGAAGCGGCGGCCGACGAGATTCGTGCGGACGTCGGCGAGGACGACGGCGACGGCGCCCTCGCGGTCGAGCGCCTCGACCTGGCCTCGCTCGACGCGATCCGCGCCTTCGCCGAGCGGGTCGGCGACGAGCGCGAGCCGATCGACCTGCTGATCAACAACGCCGGTACGATGGCGATCCCCCGACGCGAGACCGCCGACGGCTTCGAGGAGCAGTTCGGCGTCAACCACCTCGGCCACTTCGCGCTGACGGGACGGCTCCTGGGTTCGATCGCCGACGACGGCCGGGTCGTCACCGTCTCGAGCGAGATGCACCGCGGCGGCGAACTCGACGTCGACGACCTCGCCGAGGTCGACCGAGAGGGAGGCCTCGGACTCGGGAGCGACGGAGACGAGTACGACCGGTGGGACGCCTACCGCCGATCGAAGCTCGCTAACGTGCTGTTCGCCTACGAGTTGAACCGTCGCCTCGACGCGGCCGGCTCGGCGATCGCGAGCGTCGCGGCCCACCCGGGGTACGCCGACACGGCGCTCCAGGCGAAGGCGGCGCGGGCGATCGGCTCGCGCGTCCGCCTCGCCCTGCGACGGGTCTCGAACGCCCTCCTCGCCCAGTCGGCCGCGAAGGGGGCGCTTCCGGTGCTGTACGCCGCCACGGCGCCCGACGTCGGGGGCGGCGAGTACTACGGCCCGAGTCGCTTCCGGCACATGCGCGGACCGCCGACGGCACACCGCTCCGTCGAGCGGTCGTACGATCGCGCGCTCGCGCGTCGGCTGTGGGAGGTCTCCGAGGAGCTGACGGGCGTCGAGTACGACCTCCCGGAACCCGAGGGGCGATCGGCGAGCCCCGCCTGAGGCGCTCGCTCGACCGCCGCGATCTCGACGTCGCCGAGTGGCCCGCTCGCCCCCGCCTGGTGGCGTACGGTGAAAGCGACGTTGTAGTTAGCCCGAAGCTTATGATGGCGTCGCGACGACTCGCACACAGTACCCATGCGACGCAGATCCCTCCTGGCCGCCGCGGCCCTCGCGGGCGCGGCCGGCTGTCTCGGCGCCCTCGACGAGGACGATCCGGGCGGGCCGAGCGACGACCCCCGCTACGAGCGCTGCGAGCGCGAGGCGGTCACCTACCGCGAGTTGCCCGAGGAGATCCGGGCGGAGGTCGACGCCGCCCTGGAGAACGGCTACGAGGCCGACCGCATCCACCTGGCCGACGCCATCGACGTCGCGGACGGCTACGTGATCGTCGACGGGACCTACTACGACGCGTCGGTGACGAAGACGGACGGCGGACGGCGCCTCGCCCTCGAAGCGGCCGAGACCCCCGAACTCTCCCCGCGGTCGTTCGACCTCGAGAACCGAACCGACGGTCGCTGGACGGGGACGGTGACCGTGGAGACCGACGACGGCGAGGAGCTCCTCGAGCGCGAGGTCGACGTCGAACCGGACGAGAGCGCCGGTATCGGGTCGATCTCCCGGGTCGGGGTCCACTCCGTGATCGCCGACCCGGACGACGGCGAGCCCGCGAAGGGGTCGCTGTCCGTCACGATCACCGATTTCGGCGGTCACGTAGTGATCTCCGACGACGGAATCGACGTCATCCAGGCGGTGGCGGACCTCGCACCGTGCCCGTGGAACGGGTGAGCCGGCCGACGATGCCCGCTGCGCGGGCCGGGTGACGGCTCGGTTGGTGCCGACCTCGCGACCCGAGTCGCTCACGGGCGGCGGCGTCTCCCCGGACCGGGTCGCTCACTGACGGTGGCGTCACTCCGTCAGCTCGATCTCGTCGTCGCCGTTGGGCACCGCGCAGATGAACGCGCCCTCCTCGTCGCCCTCGTTCCGGTACCAGTGGACGGTTCCGGCGGGGATCAACAGCGAGTCGCCCGGTCCGACCTCGTACTCCTCCCCGTCGTCGACGGCTTCGCCGTCTGCTCGATGCGCCGAAGGCGCATCGCTGATGCCGACGACGTACTCGCCGTCGAGGACGTACTGCTCGTGCTCGACCGCGTTGGTGTGTTTCGGCACCTCGGCGCCGGGTTCGAGCGTGAACCGCCGAATCGCGAAGTTGGGCGCACCGTGCTCGTCGGCGATCAAGACGCCCTTCGAGAGGCCCTCGGCGGCGTCGACCGATTCGTAGGCGATCTCGTCGCTCCGACGGATCAGCGGCGTCGGTTCGGACTGGGATTCGGTCATGACCGTAGGTGGGCGATGCAGTCACTAAACGTTCACCGAACGGGACGGCGGTCGCCCGCCAGCGGCGCGAACGGTCGGCGACCGTATGCTCGGTCACCCGAGGAACCGGCGCTCGGCGGCCGGATACTCGATCACCCGGCCGACCGTCGCTCGGCGACCGGATACCCGATCACCCGACGAACCGGCGTCGTCGGCCGGTCCGGCCGACGAGTCGCCGTCGGCTCCGCTCGCCGGCGAGTCGGCTACCGATCGGACTGACGCCAGCGCCGTCGCTCGTCGGTGTAAAATACGGTTCTGAAGTGCCGATACCTCCGCGAATTCGCCTTACAGGCGCTCGACGTTCGTCGCGCGCGGGCCCTTGGGGGCCTGCTCGATGTCGAACTCGAGTTCCTGTCCTTCCTCAAGGTCCGGGCCGCCGATGTCTTCCATGTG
>SKPV01000238.1 GCA_007119345.1 Halovivax sp. | reverse complement strand
GCGGCGCTCGTCACCGGCTACCGGCTGGCGGCCGGCGCGGCGCCCTCGGAGGCGATGCTGACCGGGCTGACGGTGCTGATCGTCTCCTGCCCGTGTGCGATGGGGCTCGCGACGCCGCTTGCGGTCGCGTCGGGGTTGCGTGACGGGCTCGCCCGCGGACTGGTGGTCACCAACTCGGCAGTGTTCGAGTCGGCCCCCGACGTCGAGACGATCGTCTTCGACAAGACCGGAACACTGACCGCCGGCGAGATGACGGTTCGGTCCATTCGCGGCGCCGAGGAGGCCGTGGCCGCCGCCGCGGCCGTCGAACGACGCTCCGAACATCCCGTCGCTGCCGCGATCACCGACTTCGCCGCGGAGGCCCTGGACGCGACGGGTCCCCACTCGCAGTCTCCAGTTGACAGGGCCAGCGACGGCCCGCTACCCGACGGCGGTGTCACGACGGCGCCCTCGTCGCCGTCGACGGCGTCCGAGGTCTCGGCGTTCGAGCGCCACCCCGGCGCCGGCGTCAGCGGGCGCGTCGACGGTCGCCGGGTCGTCGTCGGCACTCCGGACCTCGTCGAACGACTCGTCGGCCCCGTCTCGGACGACCTCGCGGCCACGGTCGCCGAGGCGCGAGAGGCGGGCGACCTGCCCGTCGTCGTCGGCTACGAGGGGCAGGCCCGCGCGCTGATCGTCGTCGGCGACCGCGAGCGCGAGGCGTGGACCGACGTCCTCGACGCCGTGGCCGATCGCGAGGTGGTGATCCTCACCGGCGACGACGAGGCCGCCGCTGAACGGTTCCGCGCCCACCCCGCAGTCGACCGCGTCTTCGCCGGCGTCCCGCCGGACGGGAAGGTGGCGACGGTGCGCCGACTCGCGGCCGACCGGACGACGGCGATGGTCGGCGACGGGACGAACGACGCGCCCGCGCTGGCGGCGGCCGACCTCGGCGTCGCGATGGGCAGCGCCACCGCCCAGGCCGCCGACGCCGCCGACGCGATCCTCGCGGGCGACGACCTCCGGGACGTGCCCGCGGTGTTCGAGCTGGCCCGAGGAACCCGCCGGCGCATCCGGGAGAACGTCGCCTGGGCGCTCACCTACAACGCCGTCGCGATCCCGCTGGCGGCGGCCGGCGTGATCAACCCCCTGTTCGCGGCGGTCGCGATGGCCGCCAGCAGCATCTTCGTCGTGACGAACTCCTCGCGGCGGATCCTCGGGGAGCGGTGAGTCGGCGCGCTCCGACGGCCGCCCGACCGTTCCGCGGCTTCGCGGGCCCTCAGCGCTCCGTCGACAGTCGCTCCTGGACGGGCCGGGTCCCCGCTTCTCGCGCTTCCAGGTCGAGCAGTCGACGCTTCGTCGCGACCCCGCCCTCCGACGAGTAGCCCCGGAGGCCGCCGTCGCTCCCGACGACGCGGTGACAGGGGACGATCACCGGGACGGGGTTTCGGCCGCACGCCTGCCCCACGGCCACCGGCGCGGTGTCGAGATCGGCCGCGATGTCGCCGTACGTGCGCGTCTCGCCGTAGGGTATCTCGACCATCGCGTCCATCACCGCGCCGGTGATCGTGTCCGGGACGTCGACCCGCAGGTCGAACGTCCGGCGGTCGCCGCGGGCGTACTCGTCCAGCTGGGCGCGGATTTCGGCCGGCGGCTCGGCGACGAACGATTCGTCGATCTCGATCGTCGTCTCCAGAATGTCGACGTGCATGGGACGGGTTTCGTGGTTTCGGTCGTTCTCTCGTTCGGCCGAGACGATAAATCCGACTCCCGAGTCGGCTTCGACCGCGGTGTCCGGCGCTGTTCGCGGGCCACCCCATCCGGGCGGATGCTACCGACGCGACGGTCGCAATCGGCGCGACGGTCGTTGCAGACGCGACTGCCGCCGTCAGCGCGGCGGTCGCCAATGACGCGACGGCCGCCACCGGCGCGGCGACGATCGTCGATCGGATGGTCTGCCGTGACGAGCGAACGATCGCGATTCCGTCGAACCGGTTCGGGAGAAGTGCCTCCCCGTCCGGGACCGGCGGTACGCACATGAGCACCGATGCGCCGGAGCCGCCGGCCGAAGCCGCCGACAGCGACGACGCGCTGGCCGACGAGGTCGCGTCGTTCCTGCGAACGAACTTCCCGCAGATCGCGATGCACGGCGGGGACGCCGCCGTCGACGGCATCGATCCGGAGTCGGGCGAGGTGTGGATCCGACTCTCGGGCGCGTGCGGCGGCTGCGGCATCTCCCCGATGACGACGCAGGCGATCCAGCGGCACCTCCCGATGGAGGTGGCGGGCGTCACCCGGGTCCACGTGGATACCGGCTAATTCTGCGCCCGTCCCGATCGTCAGGTTCGAGTTCTTCGTCGGGTATCTGGAGGGGGTTCCGGCGAGCGAGACGATCGCCCGGCACGACGTCCTGGCGGGGCGGGTGTGGATCGTGGTTCCGCTGACGCTGCTCGTCGCGCCGGTAGTTTTCGGGTCGGTGCTCGCGGAGTGGCGGCGAGGACCGCGGAACGACAACGCGAACTGCAGAGTGAGGACACGAACAGCGGATCGAACGGCGGAACCCGTCCCGATCGTGAGCCGAGCGGGCGTGGCGGCCGACGATCAGAGGTCGGCCGCGTCGAATCGCCGGTAGCCCACGACGAGCGGAACGAGCAGCCACGCGGCCAGCGCGACGATACCGACTTCCGGGGACGCGAGCAGCGGTTCGGCGTCGGCGGCGCTCACTTCGACCCCGGCGCCCGCCTGGGACGGGTCGGCGCCGACCCGGTCCGCGAGGTCGGGCAGCAGCGCGACGATCGACGAGAAGTACGCCGACGAGGGCGAGAGCTGCATCAGCGTGAACGCCCAGTCGGGCATCTCCGCCGGCGAGGGCAGCGAGAAGCCGCCGGCGACGTAGAGGACGCCCATCACGACGACGTCCCAGAGGAGCTCGAAGACGACGAAGAAGCCGAGCGCGAGCGTCGTCGCCCGCGAGGTCGAGCCCGTCGTCGCCGAGAGACCGACGACGATCGTCGCGTAGACGGCCACGAACGAGAGCGTCGCCAGCAGGAACACCAGGAGGGCGACGAGGTCGATCTCGCCGAGCAGCGCGGAGCCGAACCCGAGCCCGACGACGAGCCCGACGCCGAGGCCGAACGCCAGGACGGCCGCGCGTCCGACGACCTTCCCGGCGAAGACGTGTCCGCGCGTCGTCGGCAGCGAGCACAGCAGCTTGATGCTCCCGAGCTCGCGCTCGCCGGCCAGCGACTTGTAACAGACGACGATGGCCGCCAGCGGGACGAACAGGCCGGTGAACCCGGCCGTGTAAAAGAGGAGGCCGCCGAACGTCGCGCCCCCCGGTTCCCCGAACATCTCGGGCACCTCGACGTAGGCGTAGGAGGCGATCAGCGAGACCACGACGAAGACGCCGACGAGCGCCCACAGCGCCCGCGACTGGACCGCGTCCCGGAAGTCCTTCTTCGCGACGGTGCGCCAGGTCATGCCCGCACCTCCCGCTCGTCGTTGGTGTAGCGGACGAACAGGTCCTCGAGCGAGGACTCGACGACCGAGAAGTCCTGGACTGGAGCTACCTCGTCGATGGCGCCGAGGACGGCGAACTTCGAGACGCCGTCGACGCCGACCCGGAGGCGGCCGTCGTCGATCGCGGCGCTTCCGACGCCGTCGAGCGTCGAGACGCGCTCGACGATCCCCTCGTCGAGCGCGTCGACGTAGACGTAGAGCGTCTCGCCCGTCTCCGTCGCGTCGCGGAGGCCGTCGATCGTGTCGACGGCCACGAGTCGGCCGCGGTCGATGATCGCCACCCGATCGCAGACCGCCTCGACCTGCTCCATGATGTGACTGGAGAAGAAGACCGTCGTCCCGCGCTCGTTCTCCTCGCGGATGATCTCGCGCATCTCGCGGGCGCCGTTGGGATCGAGCCCGGTCGAGGGCTCGTCGAGGACGAGCAGGTCCGGCTCCCCCACGAGCGCCATCGCGAGGACGAGTCGCTGACGCATTCCTTTCGAATAACCGCCGGCCTTCCGGTCGGCGGCCTCGGCGACGCGGACTCGCTCGAGTAACGCCATCGGGTCCTCGTCGACGCCCTTCATCTCGAGGGCGAACTCGACGTGCTGGCGGCCGGTGAGCCGGTCGTAGACGTGGTAGGCGTCGGGGAGGACGCCGGTCCGCTGGCGGACGGCCCGCCCGTCGGACTGTGCGTCGTGGCCGAGGACGGTCATGGTCCCCTCGGTCGGTCGGATGAAGTCGAGCAGGATGTCGATCGTCGTCGACTTGCCCGCGCCGTTCGGACCCAAGAAGCCGAAGATTTCGCCCTCCTCGACGGAGATGTCCAGGTCGTCGACGGCCACGACGTCGCCGAACCGTTTGGTCAGCCCGTCGATCTCAATCGCGGGCATGCGGCCTCCGTTCGCTTTCTGTCTCGTCTCTCGCCGTCGTTATGGTTCGCATGGGGTTTTGTGGTCGCCGTGTCGGGATAAGTATTGTTGTTATAGTTACATATTGACAGCCGTTCAACTCAAACATCCTTGAGAACCGCCGCCGTCGACCCGCGGTGAGCGACCGGACAGGCGGGGTCATCGCAGCGGTGCGCGTGGTGAGAGGCGGGCACGCTCCCGCTACGGAGTATCCTCACCGAGAGATTCATAATTATTATTATATATGTTTATATTCTGAGGGGGCGTTTCTATATCCGAGTATTATGAACTCGACAGCGACGTTCCGGAGAGAGGCATCGACAATGAGCGGACGCCACGACGAGGGGGACCGATGAACCTCGCCTCGTCGACGATGGACGTCGGTCACCGGGTGACGAGTTCGGCCGGGTACGGCGCCCACCGCGCCCGAAAGCCCGCGTTCTACCTCGTCACCGCCGCGTTTCTCGCGTTCCTCGTGTTCGCGCTTCGCGACACGATGGCGATGGTCGTCAACGCGTGGTTCGCGGGCTACGCGTTCCCGGACCACCGGGTCCACCACGTGATGATCGGCGGGACGTTGGCGGTGTTCGTCGCGACCGTCGCGATCCAGCTGTACCGACCGTCGAAGCGAGTCGGCGCGCTCCAGGCCGCGATCGCCTTCGTGATCGCGGCGTTCGCGCTCACGATCCTCGCGTCCGGTCCGGCAGCGGCCGGCGAGATCCTGGTGTTCGTCGTTCCGGTCCTCCTCATCGCGGCGTTGCACCCGGCCCGCCGCCAGCTCGTCCCGTCGCTCGAGCGAGTAGATGTGCGGCTGCTCGCGCTCGCCGCGGTCGGTGCGATCGGCTTCGGGACCGTCGCCGTCGGCGAGTACGCGGCCCACACGACGCTCGGCAATGAGCACGTGGTGTTCGGTCACTACGAGTTCATGCTGATCGCGCTGGCGTCGATCGGTCTCTTCGCGATCCTGGGCGCCTTGCGGCCGATCGGATGGCGCGCGCTCGTCTACGGTGCCGGTGCGCTGGCGATCCTCTTCGCCGTCGGATCGCTCGCCTTCCCGGGGATCGAACAGGGATCGAGCCTCGGACCGATCGCGGCGCTCGCCGTGATCGCGTGGGCCGTCGCGTTCGTCGGCCTCGCGGAGTACACGCGCGGCGCGGACGCCGAGTCGTCTCCACGTGATACCGACACCGACCCGTCCCGACGGGAGTCAGACCGCGAGACGTCCCAATCCGGCGCCCGGCAGGTGAGCTAATTGCTCACGGACGCGCTCGGCGCCGTAGCTGTTGGCAGCCGACGCTCGGGACCCGCGACGTCGGACGTCCCGACCATCGCCTGGAAGAGCGCGTACGGCGTGCTCGCGGCGACGGCGCTCGCGGTCGCGCTCGGGATCGGGTTCTTCACCTACGGCGGGATCTTCGCCCCGCTGAGCGACGCCGGCGGCCTGCTCGTCGGGCTGCTCCTGGTTCCGCTCGTCCGGGCGCTCGCCGTCCTGAACCGGGACGATCGGCTCGCTGGCGGCGTCTTTCTGCTGGGCGTCGCAGCCACCGCCGGTATCATCATCGGATCGACGGGACTGCTCGCAGTGCACCTGTTCTCGCTCGACCCGGCCGTCTACGGGGCGGGATTCCTCGGCGTGCAGTTCGTCGGCTGGCTGCTCCTGGGTGCCTGGTTGCTCGGCGTCGGGGCGCTCGGTCTTCGGACCGACTCGGTCGCCGGACGAGCGTCGTGGGCAGCGGTGGCATCCGGCGTCGGAGCCGCCGGCGGCATCGTGTCGCTGGTGTACTCCTACGCCGTCGGCTCGTTCACGCCGGCGTTCCCGCTGCTCATGGCGCTCTACGCCGTCGGGTTCGTCTGCTGGGCGTTCTGGCTCGGGGGCGAGCTCAGGCCGAGTGGGGACCCCGACGGCCGGGACGGTGAGCCCGTCCGTGGATCGGCCTGAGCCCGAACGTTGAGGTCGAACCGATTTTCGTCGTCTTCCACCCTCTCGTAGCGTCCGCCACGGTCGATCGCCCGACGAGAACTCCGGGCGAACCGAGAGGTCGCCCCACCTCGACGTCGATCTGCGCCAGGGCCGAACTCACAGCGAGACGACAAAATTGGCTGGTCGCGTACCGGCGATCACTCAGTTCGCTCGGGGAGCGGGCCGAAGAACTCGAAGCCGTACGTCTCGCCGGCCGCGAAGACGGACTGGAGCAGTTCCTCGGTGGGCTCGACGGGTTCGGGGAGGGATCGATCCTCGGTCGGGCGGCCGACCTCGCGGAAGAATCCCTCGGCGCCGCCGGGCGTCATGACCGCGACGACCCGACAGACGTCGTCGGTCGCGTTCGCGAAGCCGTGGAGCTGGTTCCCGGAAACGGAGCCGGACATTCCGGGTCCGAGGATGCGGTCCTCGCCGTCGACGTGGAGTCGGATCTCGCCCTCGATGACGTGGAACACCTCGCTCTGCTCGTGGGTGTGAAGGCCGTTTTCGAACGTCGGCGGGACGAGCATGTCGAGCACCAGGTACTCGCCGTCGGTCGTCTCGCCGTCGGCCGTGATCGAGAGAGTCGCGCCGAGGACGTGGTAGTGATCGGCGTCGGAAAACGCGTGAGAGGCGGTTGTTTGTGGCATGATTCCTCATCGCTCGTACGCCTCGTGAGGGGATAACTTAGACGTCCACTACCTACCGACGATCCGGCCGTCCCGGCACCGGCCCGGCACCGTTCCGTCTCGGAGATCGCCCGGACGATCGGAAGCCGGGGAGGGACGACCCCGCCGTCGGCCTACGGGACCGAGATCGCCATCGTCTCGTCCATCGCCAGACGGAGCGTTCTCCCGTCGAGCGTGATCTCGAACTGGATCTCCACGGGCTCCGTCGACACGACTTCGGCCGCAATCGCGTCCGAGACGATGAACGCGAAGAACTCCCACAGCGGGACGTCCCACAGCGAGATGCCGTGCTCCCAGAAGCGGCCCAGGGCCGCCGGGTGGAAGGCGGCGGCCACCTCGACGGGGAAGGTGATCACGAACCCGCACTCCCGACACGCGCTCACGTGGGAGTGTCGCGTCGCTTCCCCGTGGACACGGGCCGAGTCGTCGGGATCGAGCGCTTCCACGCTCGTCTCGACGCGGCCGTAACACTCCGGACAGACGTTCCCCCGAAGCTGGACGAACGAACTCCAGATTCGGTGGCCGAAGCTCTCCACGATCTCCGCCGGCGTCCGGCCTCGAGACTGACTTTGGGGGAAGAAGTCGGTGACGAGGGTCGAATCGCAGGCCCGACAGCGGACGTGAAACTGCTCGTCGGCGAGCGTCGCGACCAGCGACGACGACTCGCAGAAGACGCAGACGCCGTCGAGGGCCCTGTCTTCGAACTCCGGCGTGCTCTCGTACTCGCCGGAGCGGATCGCCCGGGCGATCTTGGCCCCGGCGTAGGTCAGGCAGTACCCGTCCGGCGTCTCCCGCAGGAACGGACCGACGAGCCGATCGAGGTGGTAGGAAAACTGCGACGTGCTGTCGAGATCCGCCGCGTCGTACAGCTCCGTGAACGACAGCGTCTTCCACATGGTTCCCGTCGTTCGCTCCGCCTCGGCCAGCTCGAACAGGATCTCGAGGCGCCGTCGGTCGCCGAGCGACCCGATCGCGCCGGCCACGTCGCCGTCGAGTCGCTCGGCGGTGTCTTCCCGGGTCATCGAACTCCGTTCGTCGACTGTGGCCGCGTCGAGTTACGTGTTCCGCGACTTGCCGTGGCGACGGGCCGCCGGCTTCGTCGGCCGGGCCCCAACGCGTTCCCGGCGATCGCCGACGGACGGTGGCGATCGTTTCCGTCCGTCCGGCCGACGTTCCGCCGCGACGGACGTTTGGTACATCGCTTACGTGGTCGTCCGCGCCACCGAGGAGTATGCGAGAGCGATACGAAAACGGCGTGCGGGTCATCGAGCGGTGGGATCGGGTGTTTCGAGCGGTCTCGTCCGAGCCGCGTCGCCAGCTCGTGGTCTCGCTGCTCGACGCTCCGGCGGGCGAATCGGTGGCGTTGCCGGAGGGCGCGATCAGCGCCACGGTCCCCGACGAACCGCGAGATCTCCGACGGTCGCTGCGCCACCGTCACCTCCCGCTGCTGGCCGACGCGGGGTTCGTCGAGTGGAGCGCTGATCCGTTCGTCGCCTCCCGCGGCCCGCGATTCGACGAGGTCGCGGTCGTCTTCGAGCGCCTCCACGCCGGGGCGGGCGAGCTCCCCGATTCGCTGGTCATCGGGTGCCGTCGGCTCGAGCGCGAACGGGAGTTCTGCTGCGGAGACTGACGACGATTTCCGGAGACGCCACCTACTCCGCCGGCGAGTCGCCGCGACGCCGCCTACTCCGCCGGCGAGTCGCCGCGACGCCGCCTACTCCGCCGGCGAGTCGTCGAATCGCGGCCGCCGACCGGCTTCGGCGGAACGTCGCCGGTATCGTCACCGAGTCCCTCGACGTCGGCGGGGACGGAACCGTTGAAGGGGACGTCCTCGCCGATCGTGAACTCGGCGACGTGGCCGCAGCCGTAGCACTCGAGGACCACGTCCAGTTCGTGTGCGAGCACGCCCACCTCGGCGTCGCCCGCACACTCGGGACATCCCAGCCAGTCTCTGAATCGCGACGTCATCTGTATCCGTCGGAGTCGTCTCCCCGCGCTCCAGCGTCGAGGGCCGACGCGACCAACTCCTCGGCGCTCGGCGGCCCGTCGCCGGGGACGACCAGCTGCCGTTCCCGATCCCACTCGACGAGGTCCGCCTCGGCCAGCATCGGGAGGTGGACGTGCCGGAGCATGATCCGGATCCGGTCGCGCTCGTCCGGCGACCGCTCCGGCGGCGAATTCTCCGCCAGGCGCTCGGCGGTGCGCGTCGCGATTTCGCCCTCCGATACGGGTCCGTCCGCAGCCCGAAGGACCTTCAGCGCCCGTCGACGGTGATCGGACGCGACGATCTCGAACGCGGAGGGGGGAGGGGTAATATCGACACTCATATTCTGGCCGCTGATTATGCACCACGGACCGTAAGCGACCGCATGGTTCGAACAACGGTTATATTACCCCGCCGGCCGCGGTCGGGTCGATCGATCGAATCCAGCAGGACCGTCGCGAGTACGGGCCGTTTGGACGAACCGATCACAATCGTTAACTCCGGCTCCGACCATGCGGTGACAATGGCGCGATCGAGCGAGCCCCTCGCGGGTCGCCCCTTCCTTCTCGGCCTCGGCGCCCTCTACATCGCGATCGGGGTCGCGTGGGCGGTCGCCAACCTCCTCGACGGCATGTCGGCGGTCAGCGTGTTCGTCGTCGGCTCGTTCATCGCCGGCTCCGGTTTTGCCGTCCTGCTCGGGGGCTACCGACTTCCCCGAGCCGATCTCGATCCGCGATTTTACTCGCGGATCTCCCGATGGAGTCTGGGTGGCATCGCGGTGATGCTCCTGATCCTCGGCCTCTACGACGTCCAGCCGGATACCGGGCTCTCCGACCCGACGCGCTCGATCTCCATTCTGACGGGCTTCGCCTGCGTGGCCGGCTTCGGGGTCGGACTCTACGACGCCAGCGCGAAGTCGAGCGCCTTCGAGCTGGAGCGGCGAAACGAGGAGCTGGAACGGCTGCGGCGGGAGCTGGAGGCGTCGAACGAGCGCCTCGAGCAGTTCGCCCACGTCGCCAGCCACGACCTTCAGGAACCCCTGCGGATGGTCTCGAGCTACCTCCAGCTGCTCGACCGGCGCTACGGCGAGGAACTCGACGAGGACGCCGCGGAGTTCCTCGAGTACGCCGTCGACGGCGCCGAGCGCATGCGCGAGATGATCGACGCCCTGCTCGAGTACGCCCGCGTCGAGACGAAAGGCGATCCGTTCGAACCCGTCGACCTCGACGCGGTGCTCGACGACGTCCGGAAGGACCTCGAGTTGCGGATCCGCGAAACCGACGCGACCGTCGACGTCGGCGAGCTACCGCGCGTCGAGGGCGACGAGCACCAGTTACGCCAGCTCTTCCAGAACCTCCTCTCGAACGCGATCGCCTACAGCGGCGACGAGCCGCCCCGTGTCGAAGTGTCCGCCGAGCGGAGGGAAGGGCCCCGCCCATCGGAACGGAGTCGCGCCGAACGACGTTCCACGACCCGTTCGAGCGGCCCGCGAGAGGACGGTACCGCCGCGGAGAACGCGGGCGAGGCGTGGGTCGTCTCCGTCGCCGACGAGGGCGTCGGCATCGACCCCGGCGCGCAGGATCGCATCTTCGACGTGTTCCAGCGCCTCCACAGTCAGGAGGAGCAGCCGGGAACCGGGATCGGACTCGCGCTCTGCAAGCGGATCGTCGAGCGCCACGGCGGCGAGATCCGGGTCGACTCCGAACCCGGCGAGGGGACGACGTTCTCGGTCACGCTCCCCGCGGTCGATCGGGAGACGGAGCGGTCGGTGCCGAGCCGGTAGCCCCGTCCACCCCCTGCAAATCCGTCACGGTCTGTAAACTGGGCGGGCAACGAAACACGGTCGAGAGATGCCGCTTTGACCGCGCGACTCGTCTCCGATTGCGGGTGATATCCCGTGGAGAACGCGACGCGACTAAACGGAGGCGGAGAGATCGACGCCGACATCCACCGCGCCGTCTCGGACGACGGGACCGAAATCGCCGGCCGCGTACGCGGGCGGGGCCAGCCCCTCGTCCTCGTCCCGGGTGCGATGAGCGACGGCGAGACCGTCTGGCAGCCGCTGTTGCCGTCGCTCACCGACCGGTTCACGTGCTACACTATGAGCACGCGAGGTCGAGGTTTGAGCGGGCAGAGCGCCGACCTCTCGCTCGAGCGGCTCGTCCAGGACGTCACCGCCTTCGCCGAGAGCATCGGCGAGCCCGT
>SKPV01000136.1 GCA_007119345.1 Halovivax sp. | reverse complement strand
CGGCGACGACTGACCACAGACGAGCGGCACAACTGATGGGGAGTGGCCAGGAGCTGTCAATGTCAATCAATACACCCAACGACCGACGACGCGAATCGACCGCTCCCGACGCGCCGGAAGCGAACCACTCACACAGCGATCTGACCGGGGTAACCCGCCGACGTGCCCTGATTTCGGTCGCTAGCGTCGGTGTCGCAACACTGGCTGGCTGTCTTGGTGGGGATGACGGGGATGCTGGTGACGGCGACGATGGCGACGGTGACGACGATTCGGACGGATCCGAGGACGACGCTAGCGGAGAGGATACGGACGGAGACGATACGGACGCGGATGCTCCAGACCTCGAGGACGGGATGACGGCCGCCGACGTGCTGGCCGAAGACGAGGTCGACGGTTTCGTCGCCGATTTCCGGGTGGGAGAAGACGAGGGTGAGATGGGGGGAACACAGACGGTTTACGACGGCGACGTTCACATCGAATTCGATCAGAACGGGCTCACGATCGAGCACGTCGGCGCCGGCGACGAATGGTACGAAGTGGCGATGGACGACTGTACGGTCGAACACCGCGAGGAGGGCCAGGACGACGGATACATCCCGATAACCCCGTTCCGCGGCGTCGATCCCGCCACGATGGAGGTGACGGAGACGACGACGGTGGAAGGCCAGGGCGCCTACGTCGTCGAGGATGCGGACACGCGAACGTTCATCAGCGCGGAGACTGGCTATCGGCTCCGCGAAGAGTGGGGCGAGAACGGCCAGGCGGACCTGCACTCGTGGGGCGAAACGGAGCCGATCTCTGCGCCAGACGGCGACTGCGAGCAGGACGGCTGATAGCGTACCAACACGGACGTTGGGAAATTCCGATCGCTATCGGAGACGAACCAGCAACCGCCATCACACCCTTCCTTGGGGGTGTACCCGCCGGGTGGTAATTCCACCGGAGTGACTATCAGGCCTCTAGCGGTGGTCGGGCTCGAGGTCGGCGTGGTCTCCGTTCTGACCCGTCCTCACACTCCGGAACACCACCGCTGAGTCGGGAGACGGGACGTCTTGGTACGGTCGAGGGTTGTACGTACCCGTGGAAACGCCAGGCGCTACTCTCGCGAGTCATCGAGCAATCCCCGCTTCCACCACCCGCTCGCAGGTCGCATCGAGACACCGTCTCCCCGAGCCGGTCTCGAACGTCGGCAGCCCGCAGCCACACTCACCGTCGAGCACCCCAGACGGGAGGACGAACCCCGTCTCGCAGTCGGGATAGCGTTCACAGCCCGCGATGAGGCCGCCGCGGCGCAGGATGCGGAGGTCGCCGTCGCAGTCGGGGCAGTCCCACTCGCGGTCGAACGCCTCGCGGACGGCGTCGTCGAGCGGTTCGCACGCGCGGTCGAGGCAGACGTCGAACGCGAGCCCGCGCTCTACGCGAATGCGGGGCAGTCCACAGTCACAGCGCTCCTCGCGGACCGTCGCATCCGAGGGAATCGCGTAGCGGTCGCCGCAGTCGACACAGCGCACCCCCGACGAGCGGATCAGCGTCCCGCCGCAGTTGGGACACGAGCCCACGGGTCGACCCGCCGCCGACGCGCGGTAGTGGGCGTACGCGTCCCGATCGTGGGCGGCGACTCGGAGTGTCTGAGTTCCTTTACGGGCGACGAGCGTGAAGCCGTCATCGCGGTCGCTGGAGACGCTGTCGGCGCGGGTGAGCCAGGCGACGGGCTGGTAGCCGTCGACGTCGTGGACGAGGACGGTGTTATCGGGTTTGACGATCGTCGTGACTCGCCCACGGTACTCCTCTCGGTCGGCATCGTCGACGAGGACGGTACAGTCGCCAGCGAGCACGTGAATGGCGTCGTCGATCATGGGCTGTCTGGCCGCGGGCTGGTATATAAACCGGCGGGTCGGTTGCCAGCTCGCGTCGGCTCTTTGGCGATCAGTCGAGTTTGCCGGCCAGAACCTTCGCGGCGACCAGGATCGGATCCCAGGTGGTGTTGAACGGTGGCGCGTAGGCGAGGTCGTAGTTCTCGAGGCCGAAAATCGTCGCACCCTCGTGGAGGGCGGCGACGACGCCGTGGCTCCGGTGGACGGCACCCTCGCCGTACTCGCTGACGAGGCTCGCCCCGAGCAGGCGCCCGGAGTCGCGGTCCGCGCTCATCGTGATCGTCACCTCGCCGCCCTCGGGGTAGTAGCCCGCCCGTGACTTCGCAGTGATCGTCTCGACGAGCGGGTCGAAGCCGGCGGCGCGGATCTCTTCGGGATCCACGAGGCCGGTCCGGGCTGCTTCGACGTCGAACGCTTTGACGGCGGCCGTGCCGGCGACGGGGCCGCCATCGGTGGGCTGCCCGGCGACGGTCTGGCCGACGGCCCGACCGTGGCGGTTGGCGGTCAGCGCCAAGGGCACGTAGGTCGGCTCGACCGTGACGACGTGGGTGGCCTCGGCGCAGTCGCCGGCGGCGTAGACGTCGGGGATATTCGTCTCCCGGTACGGGTCGGTCGCGATCGCGCCCGTCTCGCCGAGTGCGACGCCGGCGTCGGCGGCCAGCTCCGTGCGCGGGCGGACGCCAGTTCCCAGCAACGCCATGTCGACGGGGATGCGGTCGTCGGCGGTGACGACGGCCTCGACGCGCTCCTCGCCGGCGAAGGCCCGGACCTCCGCGCCGAGGTGGACCGCGACCGACTGCTCGCGGAGGTGCTCGAGGACGGCCTCGCTCGTCGGCCCGGAGAACCCCTTCAGGACGCGGTCGCCGCGCTGGAAGAGGTTCACCTCGAACCCGTTCGCGGCGAGCGCCTCGGCCATCTCGACGCCGATGTAGCCGCCGCCGACGACGGCGACGGGACCGGTACACTCCTCGAGGTAGCGACAGGCCGGCCCCCGGTCGGGCTGCTGGAGGTCGTCTTCCTCGCGAGCACGGGCGACGTACTCGCGCAACTCCTTGCCGTCGCTCATCGAGCCCAGCGTGTAGACGCCCTCGCGGTCGATGCCGTCGATCGGCGGCACGACCGCCTCGGCGCCGGTCGCGAT
>SKPV01000121.1 GCA_007119345.1 Halovivax sp. | reverse complement strand
GAGGTGGCGTGGACCTCCGTTGCGGTGCGGTGGGTCTGTTGCTGGATCTCGCCGACGAGCGCCTCGATTTCGGCGGCGGCCTGGCGGGTGTCCTCGGCGAGGGATTTGACCTCCTCGGCGACGACGGCGAAGCCCTCGCCGGCCTCGCCGGCGCGGGCGGCCTCGATGTTGGCGTTCAGCGCCAGGATGTTGGTCTGCTCTGCGACGTCGGTGATGAACTCGGTGATCTCCTCGATCTGCTCGATCTGGGCCTGGAGCTGCTCCATCGCGGCGACCGTATCGTCGGCTTTCTCGTCGACGGCGTCCATCTCACCGAGGGCAGCCTCGGCGGCGGTGCGTGCCTCTTCGCCGGTTTCGGCGGTCCGTTCGGCGATGGCGGCGACCTCGTTGGACCGCGAGGCGATCTCCTCGGTCGTCGCCGACAGCCCTTCGGCCTCGGTCTGGACGTCGGTGAGCTGTTCGTCCTGGCGGTCGGCACCACCAGAGATCGACTGGATCGACTCGGTAACCTGGCTGCTGGACGCCCGGACCTCCTCGGCGGAGGCGGTCACCTCCTCGGAGGCGGCGGCCACCTCGTCGCCGAACGATTTCAACGAGGCGACGGCGTGCTCGATCTCCTCGATCATCTCGTTGAACTCGCCGGCGATCTCCGCCATGGCGTCGTTCTCGCTTTCGGGGTCCATCCGCCGGGTCAGATCCCCGTCGGCGCATTCGCGCATCACCTCGCTGTACTCGTCGGCTTTCCGGACGAGGTGGCGGTTCATCTCTTCGGCCCGCTCGCGCTCGCGTTCGGCCTCCTGGCGGGCGCTCTGGACCGCCTCGATCTGTTCTTCGAGGCTATCCCGCATCGACGCGAAGCCGTGGTAGAGCTGGCCGATCTCGTCGCGCCGGTCGGTCGAGAGATCGACCCCGAGGTCGCCCGCCTCCATGCGTTCGGTCTTCTCGCGGAGTGCGACCAGCGGTCGGATCGTCCCCCGGCCGAGGACGAAGCCGACGAGCCCGAGCGAGACGATGCCGGAGAGGACGATCAGCAGGACGTTCGAGCCCACGATGTCCCGCACCTCGTAGGCTTGCTCCTGGGGGACGATGGAGACGGCCACCCAGTCGGTGCCCTGGACCGCTGCGGAGCCGTAGATGTTCTGTTCGCCGACGACGACGGGGTCTTCCCGGTCGGGGTCGACCAGCTGGGCGCGGCGGTCGTCGTCGAGGTCGGTCGCTTCCTCGGCCTCGAAGACGGTCTCGCCCTCGGCGTTCAGGATGATGGTCGCCTGGTTCGGCCCGGCGTGGTAGAGCTGGCCGATACGGCCCTCGATGGTCGCAATCCCGACCAGGTAGCCGTCGTCACCCGGGACGGGCGTCACGACCGCGATCACGTCGTCTTCGAGTTCGGATTCGTAGGCCGTCGGGCTGATCCAGACGGCATCGTTGGCGACCGTCTCCTCGAAGACCGCGTCCTCGGTCCACGGTTCGTCGATGTCTTCGAACGACTGGCCGTCGATGTCGCTGCTCGTGCTCGCCACGACGGTTTCCGCCTCGGGATCGACGTAGTGGAGATACCGGATGTCCGTGGATCGATCCCGGTAGGTCCCCCTGAGGTATGCGTCGGCCTCGTCGGGGTCGTCCGCGCGCAGCGCCGGATCGTCGGCCATCACGCGCGTCTGGGAGCTGATGCTGGTGACCCACTCCGAGAGCGAGTCCGCCTGCATCCCGGCCGCGGATTCGAGCTGGCCCTCGGCGTTCCGCTCGACCGAATCCTGGGCCTGGACGTAGCCGTAGCCGCCGACCGAGGCGATGACGAGGATCACGATGAGAAACGAGAGGTTGAACTTGAGCGCGTACCGCCGCGCGACGATGTCCGGAAGCAGCGCCTCTGCGACACGGCGGTAGCCGTCACGGACCGTGTCCAGGCGTCCCCCGGACCGACCGCCCCCTTCGTTCGCCCCTGTCCTGTCCGTCTCGCTGGTCTCGGCCCCACCGGAATCGTCCGCGTCGCCCGATTCCTCTCCCGATCCGATCCCGGTCAACCGACGCAGAAGTGTGTTCGGTTTCATTGTATGACGGTGCTCGTACTTTTCCTATGCCCTATCATATTTCAGTCCAACATAAGTCCTTCCCCCGGGAGTTCTGCCACGTTCGTATTGCTCAATCACACTATCGTAATGTCATCTATACTCCTGTATTTATCCATCGGTTTACGTTTGGGGAAATCCCACCCGGCGTCCGGTTTGAATGATCACCACTGCTTCGGTGGACGAGTTCGAATCCCGGATTTCCAACCGGTCTCCGCTGTTATTGTTTCGAATCAGGGGGTCGGCCGTTCAGCAGACCTGAACACTTATGTGGCACGGTCACCCATCACACCGTATGGTCGACGCCGCATCGGACCACGGCCGCAAACGAATCCGCGCGGTGCAGTCCACGCTCGACATCATCTCCGCGTTGAAGGAACGAAACGGGGCCGGCGTCACCGAACTCGCCAGGGATGTCGGCGTCTCGAAGGGGACCGTTCACAACCACCTCGTGACCTTAGAGGAGAACGGCTACGTGGTGAAAGACGAGAACGACACGTACCATCTCGGGTTGAAGTTCCTCGACGTCGCCCACGCCGTCCAGTCGGAGATCCCGGTGCTGGATCTCGTTCGCTCGGAGGTCGACAAGCTGGCCGAGGACAGCGGCGAGCTCGCGCTGTTCACGGTCGAAGAGCACGGGGTCGGCGTCTGTCTGCACGTCGCCTACGGTGAGAACGCGGTCCAGACGCCGATTCACGTCGGCTACCGGAGCGAACTCCACCACACAGCGGTTGGGAAGGCGATCCTGGCACACCTCCCGCGCGAGCGCGTCGAGGAGATCATCGCGCGGCGGGGCTTGCCGGAGATCACAGAGCACACGATCACCGACGAGGAGAAGCTGTTCGAAAACCTCGAAGAGATCGAACGGCGGGGCTACGCGCTCAACGAGGAGGAATCGATCCACGGGCTCGTCGGAGTCGGCGCACCCGTGAAAAACCAGGACGGAACCAT
>SKPV01000206.1 GCA_007119345.1 Halovivax sp. | reverse complement strand
GCGCCGCTCTCGCGGGATGTCCTCGAACGCGAACGCGAGCGAAACCCGGTCCGGGAAACGCGCGAGCGCCTCGGGTCGTGGTGAGCCGTTCGATTCCCGGCGCGATCGAGCGTCTCGACGGGCGAGCACCGAGCGCGGGATCGATCTGGTGATCCCGACGAACCGTCGAGACTCTGCGGGTGTCCCGGCTGGACCGATCCGTCGGCTCGTCGGTGCGATCGCCCCGCGGCCGTCCTCGCAAAACCGCATTGAGGCGTGTCAATACGATGGGTGCGTGTAAGCCGTCCCGGACTGGACGGGAAACCCTATGAGTCGGCGAAACGCGGTCGGGTTCGTGTTGCTGGGTGCCGTCTGGGGTTCCTCGTTTCCCGCCGTTAGAGCCGGCGTCCAGGAGGCGCCGGCCGTGCTGTTCGCCGCGCTTCGACGCGGTCGCCGTCTTCGTGCTCGGGTTCGCGATACTCGCGGGCGGTCGGTGGCGACCCCGACGATCGGATCTGGCGGGCATCCTGGCCGCCGGGGCGCTGGTGATCGGGTTGCACAACGTCCTCTGGTTCGTCGGCCAGCAGTACATCACGAGCGCCGTGGCGACGGTCGTCATCGCCGCGGTGTCGATCCTGGCCGCCGGGTTCTCGCGCCTCGCCGTCCTCGGACTCGTCGGTCTCGGACTGGGCTTTCTCGGCACCGCGGTCGTCGCCGAGCCGAACCCTGAGACGTTGACGGCGAGCCGGGCCGTCGGCGTCGGCCTCGTCTTCGCCTCGGCCGTCGCCCTCGCTCTCGGAACCGTCCTCGTCTAGTGGGCCAGAACCGACCTGCCGGTCGTGGCCCTGCAGGGGTGGGCGATGGTCGCCGGCGCGCTCTCGATGGACCTCGAGAGCCCCAGGCCGTCGAGCGGACGTCGACGGTCGTCCTCTCGCTCCTCTACCTGGTACCGATCGCCGGCTGTTTCGGCTACCTGCTATCTTTCACCTACTCGACGAACTGGGCTCGGTCGAACTCACGCTGGTAAACTACGTCATCCCCGTGTTCGCCGCCCTGGTCGGCTGGCTCGCGCTCGCGAAGGGGCTCGACGGTTCCACGGTCGCCGGCTTCGTCCTGGTGGCGGTCGGCTTCGTCCTCGTAAAGCGACGGGTGCTTCGCTCGCCCCTCCGACGACGGATCTCGGCGGCGCCGTCGGGTCAGACCGGGTCACGGGAGGAGTGAGATCAGGGTACCCGGTGCGGACTACCCGGCGATGGCCGATTGCTGGGATCGACCGACCTGGATTACCGGGCGAGGGCAGACTGGCGATGTCGGGTCGTCTGGACGACGGCAGTGGGCCGTCCCGCGGGGCGAACCGCCGGGTCCGTCACAGCACCCGCGCGACGTCCTCGGCGAAGTACGTCAGGATCAGGTCCGCGCCCGCGCGCTTGATGGACAGCAACGATTCGTGCGCGACGTCCTCCAGGTCGAGCCACCCCCTCTCGGCGGCGGCGTGGAGCATCGCGTACTCGCCGGAAACGTTGTACGCGGCGACGGGGTGAGCGAACTCGCGGCGGACGGCCGAGACGACGTCGAGGTACGGGAGCGCGGGCTTGACCATCAGGACGTCCGCCCCCTGCTCGACGTCGAGGGCGACCTCGCGCATCGCTTCGCGGGCGTTGGCGGGATCCATCTGGTAGTGTCGGCGATCGCCGAACGACGGAGCCCCGTCGGCGGCGTCCCGGAACGGGCCGTAGAAGGCGCTCTCGTACTTCGCCGCGTAGGACATGATCGGGACGTGCTCGAACCCCGCTCGATCCAGCGCTCCGCGGATCGCCGCGACCATGCCGTCGATCATGCCGCTCGGCGCGATCATGTCGGCGCCCGCTTCGGCGTGGGAGACGGCGATCGTTTCGAGCGCCTTCAGGGTGGCGTCGTTGTCGACGGTGAGGGTCGGGTCGGGACCGGCGTCGCGGTCGCACGCGCCCGCATCCGGCGCGTCCGCCGCCGCCAGTTCGTCGCGCAGTTCCTCTTCCAGGGGCCCGCAGTGGCCGTGGTCGGTGTACTCGCAGAGACAGACGTCGGTGAGCACGTAGGCGTCGGTCTCGGCGACGATCCGCCGGGTCGCCTCCTGGACGACGCCGTCGTCGGCCCACGCGCGCGTACCTTCGGGGTCCTTCGATCGCGGAATGCCGAACAGCATCACCGCCTCGACGCCGGTCGCGAGCACCTCCTCGACGCGCACCACGCTCTCCTCGATCGGGACGCGCTCGTGGCCCGGCATCGACTCGATGGGGACGCGCTCGTCCGCCGTCGCGTCGACGAAGATCGGCGCGACGAGGTCCGACGGCGCGAGCGACGTCTCGCTGACGAGGCCCCGAAGGCGATCCTGGCGCAGCCGGCGGGGCCGGCGGGTGAGGTCCATGTGCGTGGTATGGCGGATGGGTCGCAAAAAGGTGTCCGCTCCGCGTCGAGCGGGAGGGCCCGTCGACCCTCGTCTGCGACGTCCGCGGGCGACCGCGTCGATCCGCCGGGCGTGATAGACCGCCCCCGCGTCGACCCGTTTGGCGTGATAGACCGCCCTCGCGTCGACCCACCCGGCGCGTCAGAGCGCGGCCGCCACGACCAGCCACGCCAGCCCGACCGCCGCCAGCGACAGGACGAGGTTCCCGCCGGCGTTGGCGACGGCCACCCGCCGATCGCCGCGCTCCCACAGCTGGACGGTCTCGACGGAGAACGTCGAGAACGTGGTGAACGCGCCGCAGACGCCGACGCCGACGAGCTGGACGACCGACTCCTCGGCGCCGGCGAAGACGACGAGTCCGAAGACGAAGCTGCCGACGGCGTTCACGAGCAGCGTCGGCCACGGGAGCCGGTCGCCGGCGACCGAGAGGTAGACCCAGTGACGGAGGACCGCGCCGATCGCCCCGCCCGTTCCGACCAGGTGGGCGGGCTGGGGCTCGGAGGAGAGCAGTGCCGGGAGGAGTCCGTCGATCACGCGTCGTCACCCCGGACGAGATCCGCCAGCGCCCGCCCCGCGAGCACGGCCCCGAAGCCGAGGCCGTAGTTGGCCGCCACGTAGCCGAGCCCGAGCGCCGGCCCGCCCGCGGTCGCGGTCCAGAACGCGAAGCCGCTGTAGGTCGTCAGCGACGAGAGGAAGCCGGTGGTAAAGAGCAGCCGCGACGTGCGGTCGACGATCCCGGTGTAGCGGGCCTCGTAGATCAGAAAGCCCAGCAGGAGGCTGCCGAGAACGTTCGCGACCAGGATCCCCGCGAGCGGGTCCCCAACGTCGATCGCCAGGAACCGCAGGTTGGCGCCGGCGAAGCCGCCGACGCCGACGATCGCGAGCGTCTCGAACCGCGCGAGGTGGTCGTCGAGTCCCATGGTCGTTCCCGTCGAGTCCCGGTCCGGGCCGGCTCCGGCGGTCGTCCCGGGGGTCGCGCTCGACCGTCGGCGATTCCGTTCACGGGAGGTCTACAAGAGGGTTCGGAATTTCGGGCGGTCGGGATCGACTCACCGGCCGCCGGTCAGCTCGTCGACGGCGCGGCGGTACCACCGGTTCACTCGCCCGGTCACGCCGCCGGTCGAGGTGAATCGATTCGTCGCGCGGCCGGCGCGGTCGGACTCATCCGGGTCGGATTCCCGCACCAGGCGTCCGGACTCCCGCCGAGCCTCCGGAGGGAGGTCGCTCTCGACCAAGACGGCCCCGCCGCATTCGCGGCACTCGAGGTAGGCGTTCATCCCCGCGTCCTGCCCGACGCGGACCGTCCGCTCGTGATCGCAGCCGCCGTCGCCGCCGATGGCGAAGGCGGCCGCGCCGTCGGGATCGGTCCCGTCGCGGCCGTCGGCGTCGCGCATGTGTTGGAGAATGTTTGTTGGTACCACATATCAATGTGCGGGTCGTCCGGGCGCCGACCGGTCGCCCCGTCGGCTCCGGCGCGATCGGTTTCGCGGGGCGTTCCGCCGGATGGCCAGCCTTTTTGGCCGCCGCCCCCGCCCGTGGTGGTATGGGAATCGGCGACGTCACCGAAGTCACGGTCGGCGACTGCACTGACCTCCACCGCCTCGACACGGGGATGTACGACGCCGCCGAGTACGGGGCGGTCTACCTGCTCGACGACGAGCGACCGGCGATCGTGGATACGGGGATCGGGGCCGAGCACGAGCGGATCCTCGACGCGATCGACGATGTCGGGATCGGCCGAGACGAACTCGAGGTGATCGCGGTCACCCACGTCCACCTCGATCACGCCGGCGGGGCGGGTTACGTCGCCGACGCCTGCCCGAACGCGACCGTCTACGCGCCCGAACGCGGCGGCCACCACCTCGTCGACCCCTCCCGACTCGTCGCGGGGACGAAGGCGGCCGTCGGCGACCAGTGGGAGTTCTACGCCGAGCCGAAACCGGTGCCCGAGGACCGCCTGTCGACCTACGAGGACGGCGACGTGATCGACCTCGGGGCCCACGAGTTGCGGGTCCACTCGGCGCCGGGCCACGCCCCGCACCACCACGTCTTCGAGGATCCGGCGAACGACGCGATCTTCGTCGCCGACGGGGCCGGCCTCTGGGTGCCCGCGATCGAGGAGGTGCGGCCGACGACGCCGCCGCCGCAGTTCGACCTCGAGACCTGCCTGGCGGACGTCGGAATGCTGAAATCGATCGATCCGTCCGTCCTGTGTTACGCCCACTTCGGCGCCCGCGAGACCGGCGACGCGCTGGAACGCTACGAGACCGTTCTGACCGAGTGGGTCGAGGCCGTCGCGGAGAAACGCGAGGCGATCGGCGACGACGAGGCCGTGATCGAACACTTCGCCGAGACCACCGACCTCGACGCGGTCTGGGGCGAGCGCAAGGCCCGCGGCGAGATCGCGATGAACGTCAGGGGCGTGTTCGCCTACCTCGACGGGCTCGAGTGACGTCGTCCGACGGTCGGCTGGCGCGAGATCGGCGGAGGCGGAGGGCGTGGCCGGCGAATGCACGGTCGGACGCTGACGCCCCACGAGCTGCCCGACGCCGGCGAGCGCACGGTCGGACGCCGACGCCCCCGAGCGGTCCGACGCCGACGCCCCCGAGCGGTCCGACGCCAACGACCGCGAGCGGCCCGACGCCGGCGAGCGGCGTTGTCGGAGCGCCGAGCCGTTTGCTCACGATCTGTCACGTTCTCGCCACGATCCGTCAGTTCTCGGGACGAACCGGTTCGCCATCGCCGCCTTCGGGCGAATAAACGCCTAACAATCGTAACGCAAATCCTCACCTTTTATCGTGCGTGGGACACATTCACGCGTATATGAGCTGGCGGGAAGCGGAACGGGAGTACGAGGACGACGTGATCGGCGAGACGACGCTCGGTCGCCTCTTCGAGGACGGCGCCGAGCGCCACGCGAATCGACCGGCCCAGATGTACAAGGGCGGCGTCTATGAGCGGACGCTGACGCCGGACGTGTTGCCCGAGCCCGCGGCGGGCGAGTGGGCGACGATCACCTACGGCGAGATGCGCGACGCCGTCAAGAAGCTCGCGACGGGCTTTCGGGAGCTGGGCGTCGCGACGGGCGACCGGGTGGGGATCTTCGCCGCCACCCGGATGGAGTGGGCCCAGACGGACTTCGCCCTCCTGAGCGCGGGGGCGGTTATCACGACCGTCTACCCCGGTTCGTCGCCGTCGAAGGTCGAGTACCTGCTGGGCGACTCCGGCGCCGAGGCGGTCGTCGTCGAGAACCAGGAGCTGCTCGAACGCGTCCTCGAGGTCGAAGACGAACTCGACCTCGAGTTCGTCGCGTCGTTCGACGAACTCTCGGGGTACGACGACCGCGACGACGTCTACGAACTCGCGGACGTCTACGAACTCGGCGCCGACGCCTACGACCCCGACGCCTACCAGGAGTGGATCGACGAGCCCGACCTGGACGACCTGGCGAGCCTGATATACACCAGCGGGACGACCGGCAAGCCGAAGGGCGTCCAGCTGACCCACCGGAACTTCCGGTCGAACGTCAACCAGGTCAGAAAGCGGGTCGCGCCCCGTCCCGACAAGGACCCCGACGTCCCCTCGATCGACGAGGAGACGCGCGTGGTCTCGTTCCTGCCGCTGGCCCACGTCTTCGAGCGGACGGCCGGCCACTTCCTGCTGTTCGGGAGCGGGTCGTGCGTCGCCTACGCGGAGAGTCCGGACACCCTCCAGGAGGACTTCGCGGCGGTCGGGCCGACCGGCGGGACGTCCGTCCCGCGCGTGTACGAGAAGATCTACGACGCGATCCGCGAGCAGGCCAGCGAGTCCTCGGTCAAAGAGCGGATCTTCGAGTGGGCGGTCGACGTCGGCGTCGAGTACCAGAAGGCGGACTCCCCCGGCGCCGTCCTGGAGGCAAAGCGCAAGATCGCCGACAAGCTGGTGTTCTCGACCGTCCGCGAGGCGCTGGGCGGCAACATCGAGATGCTCATCAGCGGCGGCGGCAGCCTCTCGAAGGAGCTCGGCTACCTCTACCACGCGATGGGGCTGCCGATCTACGAGGGCTACGGCCTCACCGAGACCTCGCCGGTCGTGACGACGAACCCGCCGGAGGCGCCGGAGATCGGCACCATCGGTCCGCCGATCGTCGACATGGAGATCGAGATCGACGAGTCCGTCGTGACAGACGACGCCTTCGCCGACGACCCCGGCGAGGTGGGCGAGCTGGTCGTCAAGGGGCCGAACGTGAGCCAGGGGTACTGGAACAAGCCCGAAGCGACCGAGCGCGCCTTCACTGAAGATGGCTGGTTCCGCACCGGCGACATCGTCCACCTGCGACCGGACGGCTACCTCGAGTTCCGCGAGCGCGCCAAGCAGATCCTCGTGCTCTCGACGGGCAAGAACGTCGCGCCCGCGCCGATCGAGGACGCCTTCGCCGCCAGCCAGGTCGTCGAGCAGGCGATGGTCGTCGGCGACGGCCGCAAGTTCGTCTCCGCCGTCCTGGTACCGAACTTCGAGCACCTCGCGGACTGGGCCGACGAGAACGACTACGATCTGCCCGAGGACCCCGAGGCGATCTGTGCGGACGACCGCGTCCGCAACTACGTCCAGGTCGAAGTCGACCGCATCAACGACCCCTTCGAGACCCACGAGACGATCAAGAAGTTCCGGCTCGTCCCCGAGGAGTTCACCGAGGAGAACGATCTCTTGACGCCGACGATGAAGAAGAAGCGTCGGACGATCTCGGATCGGTTCGCCGACCGGATCGAGGAGATGTACGCGGAGACCGAAGCCGAGGCGGAGGCGTAGACGCACTCACCGTCGGTTCCGGCCGCCCGTTCGGAAGCGGGCCCGCTCACTCGCGTTCCCCGAGCGACCGCAGTCGCCGGTCGAGGCCGCCGACCAGACGGCCGCCGGCGCGCTTACCGCCCAGCGCGCACTCCCTGAGGATCGGCGCGCCGTCGTAGAGCCAGAGGAGGGCGGCCAGGCCGGCCAGCCCGAGCTGGGCGAGGACGTACGTCGACGGATCGCCGCCGGTCAGCTCGGCCCGGTACTGGCCGAGGAAGTGGACGAACTGGTCGGCGAACCCGGGTTCCTCGTGGTAGGTCGCGCCCCGTTCGACCGGCCAGAGGAGGATCCCGAACTCGACGACGTCGCCGCGATAGTAGCCGTCGAGGACGTCCGCCGGCAGGTGGAGCAGGTAGCCGACCGCGAAGGCGAGTCCGGCCCGGCCCCGTCCCCACCGACGGGCGAGCAGGCCGACGGCGATCGAGAGCGGGACGGCGACGAAGATCGAGTGGCCGAGCGCGTAGCCGCTCTCGAAGACGCCGTACTCCCAGGCGAGGGGCTTGTCGATCAGGTCGGGAAGCACGGAGGCGAAGATCACGGCGAACGCCTCGGGACCGTCGGGCGAATCCCGATAGTAGAGGTGACAGAAGAGCGAGTACGCCACGTAGCCGACGATCGCGTGTTCCCACGGCCACATGAGCGTGACCGGGTGGCCGATGCGTGTTGTTATGGCCGCGGTACCCGGCGAGTAGGCGGTCGTAGTGCCAGGGAACGTGACGAGTAGGCGGACCCAGTGCCCGGTACGCGATGGCTAGTCGGCCGTTTCGATCGGGGCGCACGCGCGTTAGCCCCCCAGGCAGATCCGGCCCGCCGGGGTTTTATCCCGCAGCTCGCGGTTTCGAAAACCGGTACCGTTTTGCGAGTTCGCGTGCCACCCTGGCCCATGCGACACGCACCGGGACCCCTCCTCACCATCGACCTCGACGAGCGCTCGTTCGAGACGGAATCGATCGACGACGTGACCGAGGCCTACGTCGGCGGGCGCGGCGTCGGGACGAAGCTCGCCCACGACCGGATTCCGTTCGACGTCGACCCGCTCGGCCCCGAGAACCGGGTCTACTTCGCCACCGGCCCGATGCAGTTCTCGACGATGAGCTTCACCGGCCGGATGTCGGCGACGAGCGTCTCGCCGCTGACCGACGGGCTCCTCTCGTCGAACGCGGGCGGCTTCCTCTCGCGGAACTTCACGGCGACCGGCTACGCCGCCGTCGAGGTCGTCGGCGAGAGCGACGAACTGGTGGTCGTCCACGTCACCGACGACGGCGTCGAGTTCGAGGAAGTCCCCGACCTCGAGGGCGCCACCTCCGAAGAAGTCTGTGCGTGGGCCGACGCGGAGCACGACATGGACGAGGACCACCTCCTGCAGATCGGCCCCGCCGGCGAGAACCTGGTCCGCTTCGCCTCGATCATGACCTCCGAGAGCCGGGCGTTCGGCCGCGGCGGGCTGGGCGCGGTGCTGGGCGCGAAGAACGTGAAGGCGATGACGTTCGACGGCGACTCGACGGCCGAGGTCGACGTCCCGGCGCTGCAGATGGACGTCCACCGCGAGGCCGCCCAGGCCGACCACCCGATGAAGAAGGCCGGAACGACGTCGGTCACCGAGTACGCCAACACGGTCGACGCCCTGCCGACCTACTACTTCTCGGAGCTCTCCTTCGAGGGCGTCGACGGCATCACGGGCGATCGCGTGGCGGAGAAGAAGTACCAGAAGGGGACCTGTTCGGCCTGCGCGTTCGCCTGCAAGCTCCCGACGCGGGACGAAGAGCGCGGCATCGAGACCGAGGGGCCGGAGTTCGAGACCAACATGGCGTTCGGCTCGAACTCGGGGATCGACGACATCGTCGACGTGATGCAGGCCAACGAGCTCTGCGACCAGCTGGGGATGGACACCATCTCCTGTGGCGATGTCGTCGCCGCCTACCTCGCGAGCGAGGACGAGTTCGGCAACGCCGAGCTGATCTTCGAGACGGTCGAGAAAATCGCCCACCGCGAGGGGATCGGCGACACCTTAGCGGAGGGCGTCGACCGCTGTCACGAGGAGCTCGGCGTCGAGAACTGGTCGGTCAAGGGCCTCGAGTTCGCCGCCCACGACGGCCGCACGCTCAACGGCCAGGGCCTGGCGTTCGCGACGTCGAACCGCGGCGCCGACCACATGTACGCCGAGTTCTACCCCTACGAGTACCCGCTGGTCGGCGGCGACGACGCGATGGACAAGGAGGGCCTGGACGGCAAGCCGCCCAAGATCGCCGAGAACGAGAACATCAACGCGATCAAAGACAGCGCCGTCTTCTGTAAGTTCTCGCGTGATTTCCTGACCGACGAGCGCATCGAGGAACTGCTCGACGCCGACTACGAGGACCTGCTCGAGATCGGCGGCCGCGTCGTCGCGATGGAACGCCACTTCAACAACCAGCGCGGGTTCGACCGCGGCGACGACGTTCTGCCGTACGAACTGCCGGACTTCGAGGAAGCGCTCTCGGAGTACTACGAGGTGCGGGGCTGGAACGAGGACGGCACCGTGCCCGCCGAGGTCGTCGAGGACGGGACGGACGCGGCGCCGGCGGACGATTAGGAATCTGTTTCGAAACGGTGTCGTTTTCCACTCAAACTGGCCATTCTACCCGCCACCAAATAATAAAACAATCATTTACCTGCGAAAACATCCTCAAAGTCACATTTCGGCCCGTAGCTCCCGATTCATAATGACAAGGTTTCACATCGGGGCGAGTTTGCGACCCTCGGACAGGTTACTGAATTTTAACATCCAAAGCAGAAATGGATGTTGGTTAATTTCAATTCTTATAGCTTATACTGTCTGGGCGACATCTGGACATGACACTCCGAACCTCTCTCAAAAATTAAATTTAAGTATGAAATATCAATAGAAAATATTTTAGTGTTGGGTGGTATGTGTGCTGGTGGATCATGTCCGAGCGACACACCCGACGGAAGGTCCTGAACAGGGTAAGTGCGATGACTATCGGCGGTGCTGCACTTGTAGGCAACACTTCTGCAATTGAGGAAAGTGATGAAGGTGACAACCATCGTGGTTTTAAAGAGTTGAAAAAACTATTTCGGGATGCGGCTCGAGAAGACGAGGAGGCTGGCATTGATCCGAACCAAATGGCTGTCAGTGATGAACAAAGCGAATTATTAAAACTCTCAAACGGTCTGTCGCCATCAGAAAAATTAACGCTCGCGGAGGAAGCCTTGACTATAAAAGTCGAAGAACCTGTCGCCTCACGTTCTTCTCCGGCTTCGGGCTATGATTTCGAGAGAGAGCGTTCTATTGTGGGTCAATACTCCGCTTTCGAATATAGCAGAACCGTGTGGAGGTACCACCTTGATGTAAGCTGGACGAGAGGTGGACAGAATATCGTGGATCTTGAGCGCCGCTACTATCCGCATATTACTACCTTGGGACAGTCCAATGGATGGGAGGCCAGAGATTACGAATTACAAGATGAAAGCGGTGGTGTGGGAGAAATGGACTATAGCGCGTTCGTAACCGCGGAGTTTGCGATGTGTGTACAAGGCTGTATAAACGAAAATCACGTCTGGATTGATTTCGATGCAAGTGCGGATGGGTCCACGGATACTGAGTACTCTCACAACGACCCGATAGACACCTAAACTCCTCTGTCCACACCCTCAAACGCAAATGAAAAAAAAAAAATAACCACTTTCCTTATCAATCATTAAACAATGAATAGTGTGAAACGTGAGCGATGGGCTGCCTCCGCGCTCATTCCTGTTGCGATAGTCTGTTTCGTAGTTATCGGCGATGCATTTCCGCACGTAGGTTGGATTTTGGGCGGATTTGTTCTGTTAGGCGGCGGAACTTACTTACTGCTCGACTCGAGCGATCGGTGGGTACATGCTCTTTCTATCTTATGTATCCTCCTCGGTCTGTATTTCGTCATCATCCTCGTTCTTGGGGCTACGATGACGGTTGGTCCGGAGAACGAAACAACAGCTTCCCGAGGGTAGGTTCAATCTCTACTGATCGTTCGAGCACACGTTGATTCGTAACGTTCCCGTTCGACCGGCCTCGACTGGACGAAACCCGACGCTGGCGTAAACGACCGTTCACTCCCTCGCCAGTCGTTCCAGCGCCGCCGCCAGCACCCGCGTCGCTCGGGCACAATCGTCCCAGTCGGTCCACTCCTTCGGATTGTGAGAGATACCGTCCCGAGAGGGTGCAAAGAGCATCCCCGCGTCCGTGACTCGGGAGACGCGCATCGCGTCGTGAGCGGCGCCGGAGTGGAGCTCCGTCGACGCGACGCCCGCCGCCTTCGCCCCTTCCCGGAGCGCCTCCCGACAGCGCTCGCTCATCGGCGCCGGATCGACGTCCAGCACCCGTTCCATACTCGTCTCCACGCCGCGCTCGGCCTCGATCTCCTCGAGCGCCGCGATCGCCCGCTCGAAGATCCGCTCCATCGGCTCGCGGTCGACGTCCCGAACGTCGACGCCTAGTTCGACCCCGCCGGGGACGACGTTCGTCCCGTTGGGAGTGACGTTCGCCTTCCCGACGGTCGCGACGGCGGTGTTCTCCCCGGCTGCGGCGGCCTCCCGGCCCGCCTCCTCGAGCGCGAGGACGAACTCGCTCGCCGCCGCGAGGGCGTCCCGGCGCTCGTCCATGGCCGTCGTCCCGGCGTGGTTCGCCTCGCCGACGAATCGAGTCTTCGCGTGAGCGATGCCGGTGATCGTCGTCACGACGCCCGTCGGGACGCCGGCCGCCTCGAGGCGGGTGTCCTGCTCGACGTGGAGTTCGAGAAACGCATCCCAGGTGCTGGCGTCGATGTCGTCGTCGCCCCGATAGCCGACGTCCTCGAGGGCCTCGCGCAGCGTGATACCCTCGTCGTCCTCGAGCGCCAGGGCGTCTTCGGCCGTCCGCCGGCCCGTCGCGACCGCGGAGCCGAGCATCCCGCCGCCGAAGCGGGTGCCCTCCTCCTCGGTGAACGAGACGACGCCGATCGGGCGGTCGGGATCGATTTCCCGCTCCTGTAGCGCGCGGACGGCCTCCAGGGCGCCGTAGACGCCCAGCGGCCCGTCGAAGATGCCGCCCTCGGGCACGGAGTCCAGGTGGCTGCCCGCGACCACGGGCGCCGCGTCAGGATCGGCGTTCGGGGGCGTCCAGGTCCCGAGTACGTTCCCGACGGCGTCCACCTCGACCGTGAGGCCGGCGTCCTCGAGTCGGTCCACCAGCCGGTCTCGCGCGCGACGGTTCGCCTCGGTCCCCGCGAGCACGGTTCGCCCGCGCCCCTCGTCGGCGTCGATCGCCCCGAACGCGGCGGTGGCCTCGACGTCCGATCGGAGCCGACCTTGGTCGACGGTCATGCCTCCGGATTCACCGGTGCGGGGGTTGAGCGTTGCGCTCCCGGCGAGGTGGGTGCGCCGGGGTGCGCCCGCATCACGGATCGACCGAGACGCATCGCTCGTCGGCCGTCGTGCGGACCGGGAGCGAAACGGTATCCCGGCCGCCGCGGTCCCGCGGCGCCTCGGAACCCCGGGAACGGCGACCCGAGACGGAAGCGCCCCGGCCTCTCTAGACGGTAGCCCCGCGGCACCCCGGAAACGGGGGCCCGAGACAGCCCCTCGGCACCCTCCCGGGGACGTCAACTCGACTCGAAACCCTCCCGGGGACGTCGACTCGAGACGCCAGCGCGGGAACGCGAACCGATCCCGCTCGGTTCAGGGGTCGTCGTCGTCCCGGCGAGAGGGGTGGATGTCGTACTCTCGCTCCCGGTACGGATCGCTCTCGGGGTCGTACGACAGTTCGCTGCGCCTGAGGATGTAGACGATGATCCCGTAGATCGGGATCAGTCCGACGATGGCCGTCCACCGACGCGGCGACTCTATGCCGACGTCGGTGGCGTCGTAGTAGGTGAAGGCGGCGAGCAGGACCTGGACGAACACCGGGATGCCGACGATCAGGACCAACAGCGCGTCGCTCATGACGGTCCTTTCGGGCCGGACCGACGTAAACGACCGGTCGACGGGCCCCGCTCCCGGCTCGATCCGGCGTAAACGACCGGTCGGGCGGGATTCCGGACTCGCCTCGGGATTCGTCGCGGCGGGAACCCGACGGCGTATCGGAGGGGCTCGACGGCGCGTCGGAGTGGAGCCGACGGCGCATCCGGACGATGGTGCCGAAAGGTCGACCATTATGCCCCCGGCGGTCGCCCGGTCCCGTATGGAGTACACCGCGCTGGGCTCGACGGGCCTGTCCGTCAGCCGGATCTGTCTGGGGACGATGAACCTGGGGTACGAAAGCGAGGGCTGGAAGCTCGACGAGGACGAGAGCCGGGAAATCGTCGAGCGCGCGATCGAGCTGGGAGTCACCTTCATCGACACGGCCAACGTCTACCGCGACGGCGACAGCGAGGCGCTCGTCGGCGACGTGATCGCCGAACACGACCGCGACGAGCTCGTCGTCGCGACCAAGGTCTACGGCTCGATGGACGACGAGAATCCGAACGCACAGGGGCTCTCGCGCAAGGCGATCGAGCAGGAGCTGGCGAACTCGCTCGACCGGCTGGGGCTCGAGACGGTCGACCTCTACCAGATCCACCGCTGGGACGACGAGACGCCGATCGCGGAGACGCTGCGGACGCTCGACGACGCGGTTCGACGAAATCAGGTGCGTTACCTCGGGGCCTCGTCGATGTGGGCCCACCAGTTCGCCGAGGCGCTGCACACGAGCGACCGGCTCGGCCTCGAGCGCTTCGTCTCGATGCAGAACCACTACAACCCGGTCTATCGCGAGGAAGAGCGCGAGATGCTCCCGCTGTGCGAGAAGGAGGGCGTCGGCGTCATCCCGTGGAGTCCGCTCGCCAGGGGTTACGTGACCCGACCCCACGACGAGTTCGACGCGACGGCCCGCGGGAGCGAGGAAGCCGACGAGCGCGGGGACCGCCACGCCGTCTACCGCGACGGCGGCGGCGAGAAGATAAACCGCCGGATCGCGGAGCTGGCCGACGAGAAGGGCGTGACGATGGCCCAGCTCTCGATCGCCTGGCACCTCCACCGCGATCCGGTGACGGCGCCGATCGTCGGCGTCTCCAGCGTCGAGCACCTGGAGGAGGCGGTCGAGGCCGTCGATGTCTCGCTGTCGGATTCGGATCTGGAATACATCGAAGACCCGTACGAACCCGTGCCGGTTTCCGGGCACCAGTGAGGGTCGCGCGGACTCGGCTCGAGGACGCGACGCCGCGGTAGGTCCCACGTCGACCCGTCTCGGGAGCGGCGGTACCCGGGCGATCGTCGCCGCACGCGGGTACGCTCGACGGTCGGCACCCGATCGTCGCGGGATCGACCGGTCCCCGATCGTCGCGGGATCGACCGAGCCAACGGCCTACGTCGGATCGAGTCGAACGATCACGTCGTCCGCGTCGCCCTCGTTCGACGTGAGGAGATAGAGCGCTCCGTCGGGGTCCTGTGCGACGTGTCGAAGCCGGCCGAACTCTTCGACGAGGAGTTCGTGTCGAACCGCGAGGAACCGCTCGTCGAGCCACGGTTCGTCGTGGACCTCCGTCGCATCGTCTGGGGGCTGTTCGTCGGGATCGAGCAGGGTGAGCACGTGCAGGCGCTGGGAACGGAGCCCGGCGAAGAGAAACCGGTTCCGGAGTTCGGGAATCGCGGAATCGTCGTACCACGTTCCGCCGGACGGCGCCCACGTCTCTTCGCCGTCGATCGTCCCGGACGAGGCGAGTGGCGGGGCGAACTCTGCACTCTCGTCGTACGCGTCGTACTCCTCGTCGTCCGTCCCGCCCCGGGCGATCGGCCAGCCGTAATTGCGCCCGCCGTCGTGCAGGACCACCTCGTCGCGGGCCACCGGTCCGTGCTCGGTGGTGATCGGCGTCCCGTCCGGCAACCAGTCGATTCCCTGCGTGTTGCGGTGACCGTAGGTGTAGACCATGGGGTCGGCGTCCTCGGGCGCATCATCGGCTCCCGCCGGTTCTCCGTCGGGCGTGACCCGGAGGAGCGATCCGACGAGCGAACCGGGATCTTGGGACAGCTCGGGTTCGCTGACGTCTCCTCGCGTAATCCACAGCTGGTCGTCCGGACCGAACGCGACGCGACCGCCGTTGTGGTGGACCGCACCCGGCAAGTCGTCGACGATCGTCTCGACCTCGCCGACGTCCGTCGCGTCGTACCGGACCACCCGATCGACTCGCGACTCCGTTTCGGCAGTGTAGAAGACGTAGACCGACGGTGGCTCCGGATACGCTGGATGGACGGCGATGCCGAGCGCGCCACCCTCCCCGTCCGGGGCGATGTCCGGAAGCTCGATCGGCTCCTCCGGGAGGTCGGTCGCGTCGAGCGGCGTATCGCCGGCCAGTTCCGCGGCCGTGGTCCGTCGGATTCGCCCCGGTCGTTCGGTGAGGAACACGTCTCCGTCCGGGGCGAACGCGATGTCCCACGGAACGTCGAGGTTTTCCACGACGACGGCCGCCTCGAAGGACGCCTCGAGGGGTGACCCGTCCACGTCCCACTCGTCTCCTCCCTCGCCCTCGTCGGACGGTTCGTCGTCGGACGCTCCGTCCGGCGCGTCGTCGCTCCCGAGACACCCCGCTACCCCGAGGGTGCCGGCGCCGACGACCGCCAGCAGCGACCGTCGAGAGGCCCGGTCTTCCATGTTCGACCGTTCGTCTCAAGACCGGTAAGTAAGCACCTCATAGGAACGCGCCGCTCGCAGCAACTCCTATGCAACCGACATCTCGGCGGTGGGGGACGAGCCGACGGGGCGCGTCGACCGGCGCCGCGAAAGGTGACGGCGTATCGCCGTTACCGCACCACGAAGTCGATCGCCGCACCCTGGCCGAAGCCGACGCAGAGCGTCGCGAGCCCGCGACCGCCGCCGCGGGCCCGGAGCTCGTGAATCAGCGTCACCGGGAGGCGGGCGCCGGAGGCGCCGAGCGGGTGGCCGATGGCGATCGCGCCGCCGTTGACGTTGAAGCTGTCGTGGTCGATGCCGAGTTCGTCGCGGGCGTAGACCGTCTGGCTCGCGAACGCCTCGTTGAGTTCGACGAGGTCGTAGTCGTCGATCTCGCGGCCGGTGCGCTCGAGCAACCCCTTCGTGGCGGGGACGGGGCCGATCCCCATCACCGTCGGGTCGACGCCGGCGACGTTGTTGTCGCCGACCTCGGCCATGATTTCGAGGTCGTGTTCGTCGGCAAACGCCTCGCTGGTCACCAGCAGGGCGGCCGCGCCGTCGGAGATCTGGGAGGCGTTACCGGGCGTGACGGTCCCGTCGGCGACGAAGACGGTGGGCAGCTCGGCGAGTTTCTCGGTCGTGGTGCCCGGTCGAATTCCCTCGTCTTCGGTGACGGTGCCGTCTTCGGTCTCGATGGGGACGATCTGACTCTCGAAACGGCCCTCCTCGGTCGCCGCGGCCGCGCGCTGTTGGCTCTCGGCGGCGTACTCGTCCTGGGCCTCGCGGGAGACCGCGTACTCTTCGGCGACCTTCTCGGCGGTCATCCCCATCATGAGGTCGGTGACGACGTACTCCTCGGCGAGCCGGGGGTGCAGGTCGCGCTCGCCGCCCTGCATCGGGACGCGGCTCATGCTCTCGACGCCGCCGGCGACGATACACTCGCGCTGGCCGGCGCGGATCGCGTCCGACGCCGAGATCACGGCCTGCATCGAGGAGGCACACCAGCGGTTGATCGTCGTCGCCGGCACGTTCTCGCCGAGGTCCGAAAGGAGCGCGATCACGCGCGCCAGGTTGTTGTCCTGTTCGCCGCGCTGCTGAGCGCAGCCCCACATCAGGTCGTCGACCTCCTCGCCGGAGAGGCCGGTCTCGGCGAGGATCTCGTTCACCAGCGGGATCGAGAGGTCCTCGCTGCGGACGTCGGCGAAGACGCCGTCCTCTTTCCCCTGGGGCGTTCGAACCGCCTGCGCTACGACTGGAGTCGGTGCCATATCACGGTACTCCGTCGCAAGCACCATAAGTGGTCGAGAACTCGGGAAATCGGACGCGAAGTTTCCGACCGCGTCGAAAGATGGAGACGGCCTCGACGGTGAGGACGACCTGGAAGGTGGGGACGACCTCGACGGTGAGGACGACCTCGAAAGGTGGGGACGGTGGTGTGTCGCCCACAGGCTCGCGGAGCCTGCGGCCGCACTTATCGAACACTCCGCCATAAACATTGACGATAGTTCGAGATGGAAAGAACCCGAGCCGAGCGAGCGACGACGAACCGCTCGGGCAGTCGTCAAGGAAACCGTGCGTTTCGCCGGGTACCCATCGGCCCGCCGCCCCGGGCTCCGGTGGGGCGTCGCGTCGGCTCGGTGGCGCCAGTCGGCCCTCGGAGGGACAGCCTTATCTCGGGCGTTTGGCAAAGAGGCCCCATGGACGACCGACCCGAGGCGGACGACGATCGGGCGGCGCGCGACGAGTCCGACCCGGCGGACGCCGAGGAGCGGGATTCCTCGCCGGCGGCGAACGACGGCGAGCGGACGGACGAACGACCCGACCGCGACGATCCGGAGGACCCGAACGAGCGCGGCTCCCCGACCGATGGCCGCCGACCGAACGCGGACCGCCGACCGGTCGGACGGGGTCGAGACCCCGGTGAACCGACGGACGTCACGGAGGATTCGTCTTCCGCCGCCGACCGGGAGGACGCGGAGGGCGGGGCCTCGGGAGCCGATGCGGGGACCGAACGCCCGGAAGCCGTCGAGGAACGCTCGACCGCGCCGGTGGGGGTCGAACCCGGAGGCGGTGACGCCGACGATTCGGATGCTGGCGCCGACGAACCGATGCCCGACGTGCCGGACCCGGACCGCGTGCCCGAGGACGTCCGCAAGTACGAGCGCTTCAAGAAGATGGACGGCGCCCAGTACGAGCGGGTGAACGAGTTCCTCCGCGATCGGACCTACGTCACCGCCCGCGAGTGGGCGATTGCGCGGCTGTGCGCCGACTTCCGCACCGAGACCGGCGTCGAGATGACCAAGATCGGCGAGAACCTCCCGGAACTGGTCCCCTTCATGACCGACACCTACACGCCCCAGGCGGTCAATCAGGCCCGTTCGTCGTTCGACGACAAGGTGCGCAAGGCGGGCGCGACCTTCCTCTACGGCGCGATGTGTGACTTCTACACGGCAGAAGAGCTCGACGACGTCATGTACGAGGTCACCGAGGTCTCGAAGTTCCTGCTCGAGGTCGAGGGCGTCGACCTCTCCGTCGACGACGAGCTGGAGGCCGAAGAACGCATCTCGAGCGTGATGCGCGAGGTGCGCGAGGCGAGCAAGGCGCTCCGGGAGGAAGAGGCCGCGGCCGACGACGGCGAGTAAGTCGAGGTTCGTGCGAACCCGCGGTGGCGTGGCCGCGAGCGTCCGCACCACCTCGCCGGCGAGCGTTCGCGCCACAGCCGATCCGCCGACGAGCGTCCGCACCACCTCGCCGGCGAGCGTCCGCAGCGAAACCGACCCGGCGGCGCGGCGGACGCCGAGCGGCCGTCACCTGGGGTCGTCGGGCTCGAACAGCTCCGGATCGTCGTGGACGAACGTCAGCCAGTCGTCGCGACCCTCCGGACGAACGCGTACCTGGAGTTCGCCGGCGGCTCCGGCGGCGTCCAGGGCGGCGCGCGCCTCCTCCGGACGGTAGTACAGCGGGACCACGACGGCGGTCTCGGTGGGCGCGTCGAGCTCGACGGCGATCGCGAGGACGGCGTCGCCGACGCGGCGGCGGTAGACCTCGGCGGACGCGAAGGTGCCCTCGGCGACCCGCGCCTCGATCTCGTCGAAGGACTCGTCTCCGACGAGGGTGAGGAAGCCGCCGGCCGCGTCGTCGCCGGCAGGTTCCTCGTCGGTTCGCCAGGGCGCGACGTCCCTCGTCCGGAGGCGTTCGACGGTCCAGCCGTCGGCGCGGTACTCGTCGGCGATCGACTCGGCGTCGGCGAGCAGTTCGGCCCACGGCGACGAGTCGTCCGGTCCGCCGTCGGCCGACGGCTCGTCGTCAGGACCTCGATCCGTCGTCACGGCGCTCCACCGCGCGTGGTTCGCGACTCCATGCGGGATCCGGGGGCGGTCCGAGCAAAAAGGGTTCCCCTCGAGAACCCCGACGATCCCCGAATACGGATCGTGACGATGGCCAGTACTTCTTCGCCCCCTTCAGGTCACCTACTCAGTTGAGATCCTCCCCGTCCCGAAGGGCGAGGATTCACGAACGCCGTCGGGATATTGTGGTTTACGACGTGGCCCGTTCTCGCGGTGGGAAGCATTCGCTCTCTTCGTCGAACGGGTACACCGAAGGCCGTACCAACCAGCCGACACTCCTCTCCTGTGACGGACCTGGAGATACTTTCTGTCGAATCTTCTCAGCACCGTTCACGCCCGCATTCGCCGTTGTGTCACACTCGTCACAGACGTCCGAGCCACGCTCGACGCGGTTCACCTCGCGCTCGCGTCCGCAACAAGAACATTCCGAAACCGGCGAATCGGCGGACGGCGAGCCCGTTCTGGGCGGGGATTCGATTCCGCGGCATCGGGCGACGAACGGCGACGTCGGGACGACGGTCCGCGTCGTGGCTCGTCCGACCGAAACCCGCGCCACGGTGACGGTCGCCGACGACGGTCCGGGGATTCCAGAACGGGAACTGAAGGTGCTCGAACGCGGCGAGGAGAGGCCGCTGGAGCACGGGATCGGGATCGGGCTCTGGATCGTCTACTGGGTCGTCGAGCACTCGGACGCGGCGGTCTCCTTGGAGACCGGGACCGACGGGACGACGGTCTCCGTCGAGCTGCCGTTGTAGGGTGGGTGGCGGCCCGCCCGCGGCGGTCAACGCTCGCGGATCGCTTCGGATCGGACCGCGACCCGGGGTCGCGCGGACGCGTCGCTCCCGCTCACTCCTCCGGGTACTTCGGCTCGCGCTTCTCGGCGCGTTCGAGCGCCGTCTCGACGACGTCGCGCACGTCGCCGCGGAACTCCTCGCCGTGGCCCGAGTACATGTGCTCGACGGAGTCGGGCATCCGCTCGAGCAATCGCTCGATGCTCTCGATCAGCGTCTCGCGGGACTGGCCGGGCATGTCGGTTCGACCGAAGCTGCCGTACTCGAAGGCGCCGTCGTCGTGGACCACGACGTCCCCGCTGAACAGGGTCGAGTCGGAGACGAACGAGACGTGATCGTCGGCGTGGCCGGGCGTGAAGACGACCTCGAACGTTTCGTCGCCGATCTCGACCTCGTCGCCGTCCGCGAGCTCGTCGGTGCGCCGGGGATGGTCGGCGTAGGCGTAGACGTCGGGATCGAACGCCTCGCAGACATCCTCCAGCTGGGCGACGTGATCGCCGTGCTGGTGGGTGAGGACGACCGCATCCAGCTGGTCGACGTGCTCTCTGACGGCGCCGACCACGCCGTCCCAGGCGCCGGCGTCGACGAGCGTCGTCCGCTCGCCGACCGTGAGGTAGGCGTTGCACGTGAACGTCTCGGCCTCGGCGGTGACGGTGTGTACGTCCATCGTCGGGAGGTCTCCGCGAGCGGTCGTAAAGCCGTCGCCGCACCGCGTCGAGCGCGGTGGCGACCGGCGGCTCCGCGCGCGCCGACCCGTGTAACGAACCCGCACCCTCCCCCGGCGCGTCTACGGACCCCCACCTAACCGCTACACTCGTCCAGCAGTGGATTTTTGCCTTCCAATCCCGTAGGACTTCACACATGGGATTCGGAAGTTACGACGAATCCGAACAGCGGGACCTCGACGCCGATTTTGACGACGAGGAGGCGGTTCAGTCCGAAGAGAACGGTCACCGCGGCACGGTCGAGTTCGAGAACGGCGCCTCCAACGACGAACTGATCGATCGACTCGCCGAGATAAAGGACGAGGAATGACGCCCCGGCCCGGGGTCCGGGCGCTCGGCGTCGCCGAATCCGCCCGCGACGACCGGAGCACACTCGCCGGGGCCGTGGTGCGCGCCGACCGGGTGGTCGACGGCGCCGCCTTCGGGTCGGCGACCGTCGGCGGGCTGGACGCGACCGACGCGGTCGTCGAACTCGTCGACGGCCTCGATCGCGAAGACGTCCGCTACCTCCTGGTCGGCGCCGTGGCGCCGGCGTGGTACAACGTCCTGGATCTCGGGCGCGTTCACGAGGCGACCGGCCTCCCCACCGTCGCCGTCACCTTCGAGGCCAGCGACGGTCTCGAGGACGCCCTCGCGGAGGCGTTTTCGGGCGAGGCGCTGGAGCGCCGCCTCGAGCGCTACCGATCGCTCCCGCCGCGTCGCGAGCTGTCGGTGAACGACGAGACGGTGTACGTCCGCGCCGTCGGGCTCTCGGACGAGGCGGCCGCGGACGTGCTTCGGACGTTCACGCCCGAGGGCGGCCGTCCGGAGCCGATCAGGGTCGCGCGGCTCCTGGCGCGAGCCGGCGCGAGCGCCCTCGAGTGAGGGTGCCGGCCTCGCCGTCCGCCGAGGCGTCCGAGAACTACCGTGCGTCGTCGCCGTCCTCGCCGCGGGCCATCGCGTGAGCGACCGAACCGCCGTCGGGCGCCGTCTCGGACTCCTCGGCGATCAGGGCCTCGAAGTCGTCCGCGTCGTCGTACTGGTCACGGTGGATCAGCGCCGCCTTCCCGAGCGAGGTGACCTCGTACAGCCCCGATCGGTCGGCGGGACCGATCTTCCGTACCAGCCCGTAGTCCTCCAGCACCGGGAGACGGGTGTTGATGTTCTTCCGGCTCTTCCCCGTGTGGGAGGCCAGATTCGGTGCGACGTTCCGGCCGGTCTCCTCGAGCGCTTCGAGGATCAGGAAGTCGGTGGGCCGTCTGAGCTTCACGAAATCACTCTCTACTCCGCAGTGTTTGACAGAAACAGGTAATACTTCCGGCCAATACTTGTACTGAAGGTAATTACTTCCGGGGACTTATCACTTTCCGCCCCCCGTACCCGAGTCGACGGCCGACAGACGGGAGGCCCCGGCGACCGTCTGGAATCGGTCCTCGACGACCGCGCTCTCGGCGGATCGGCGTCCGTCACCACGTTCCGCCCGAGTTTCGACGCAACCCGAAAGCCGTAGGTGCGCCGCGGACGAGACGCGACCATGGACGAGGAGCAGGCCGACCACTTCGACGGGCTCGCGGTTTCGGACTGTCCCCGGTGTCCGGCGCTCGTCGAGTCGCGGAGTCGGATCGTCAACGGCGTCGGGCCCGCGGACGCGGACGTCCTGTTCGTCGGCGAAGCACCCGGCGCGACGGAGGACGCCGAGGGCGAGCCGTTCGTGGGCCGCAGCGGGGCCGTCCTGGACGAGCAGCTGCGTGCGGTCGGGCTCGACCGCGAGTCGGTCCGGATCACCAACTGCGTGCGCTGCCGGCCGCCGGAGAACCGCGACCCGACGACGGAGGAACTCGGCAACTGTCGGGGCTACCTCGACGCCGAGATCCAGCGCGTCGATCCCGACGTGATCGTCACCCTGGGGAAGGTGCCCGGCGAGCACCTCCTCGAGCGATCGATCGCGGTGACGAAAGAGACCGGCACCGTCGAGGAGATCCGCGTCGGCGAGGCGGAGACGCCGCGACGGGTGCTGATCTGTCTGCACCCGGCGGCCACGCTGTACGACCGCAGTCAGGAGTCCGCGTTCGCGGAGACGATCCGCGAGGCGGCCGCGATCGCCGGCGTCTCGCCGTCCGACGGCGACGGACAGTCCCGCCTCGGCGAGTTCTGATCGATCTCCCGGTTGGCCGACCGTTCACCGGCGCCGGGCGAACCCGCGGCGCCGGGCGAACCCGCGGCGGTGGGCCGACCCCGGCGAGTCCCGCCCGAACGAAAGGGCCTTTGGCCCGACGCGCCGACGCTCACCCATGAGCCAGCAGTCGATCCCGTCGCCGCCCGAGGAAGCGCTGGCGTCCGTCGCCGTCGTCGACTACGGGTTGGGGAACCTCCGCAGCGTCACCCGCGGACTGGAGCGCGCGGGCGCCGCCGTCGAGATCACGGACGATCCCGACGCCTTCCGGGCGGCCGACGGGGTCGTCCTCCCCGGCGTCGGCGCCTTCCGCGAGGGCGTCGAGAACGCCGACCCGATCCGCGAGGAGCTGCTGTCGGTCGCCGACGACGGCACGCCGCTGTTCGGCATCTGTCTGGGGATGCAGATGCTGCTGACGACCAGCGAGGAGGGTGCCAACGAGGGCGAGTCGGCGGTCCGCGGACTGGATCTCGTTCCAGGGACCAACGTCCGCTTCGCACAGGGTCAGAAGGTGCCCCACATGGGCTGGAACGAGCTGTCGGTCGAGCGCGAGCATCCGCTCGTCGAGGGCATCGACGGCGACTATGCCTACTTCGTCCACTCCTTCTACGCCGTTCCCGAGGACGACGACGCGGTCGTCGCGACGACTGACTACGAGGTCACCGTCCCCGCCGTCGTCGCCGACGAGTCCGGCACCGTCTTCGGCACCCAGTTCCACCCCGAGAAGAGCGGCGAGACGGGGCTGGGGATTTTGCGGAACTTCGTCGAGCTGTGCGCCGACCGCTGAGACGGGGCTGGTTTTCGTCGCCGCGAAGATGTTGTGATCAAAATAGTTTTGCCGGGTCGCGGTAAACGTGGGGTTGTGCCCGTCGATCTCGAGGAACTGCGTCACCGGACGGCCGTCGTCGGTGCGCTCTTGCTGCTCGCCGTCTCCGCGACCCTCCTGCTCGGCTTCCTCGACGTCGGTCTCGAGCCCACGCTCGCGGTCGCGGCGGTCCCGACGTTCGCCGCCGCCGTCGCCCTGCTGAGCGTCCGTCGCGACGGCGACGTCGAACTCGCCGGGCGGCGCCTGGGGCCCCACCAGCGGGCCGGACTCGGCTACGCCCTGCTCGCCGTCGCGCTCGCGATCCCGTACGTTCCTCGACTCTCGCTCGACGCGGTCGGTCTCACCCCGCTGGTGATGGTCGCCGTGGTCCTCTCGCTCGCCTACCAGGAGTACACCGGACCGCACGAGCCCGAGGAGCCCTCGATGCGTCGAATCGCGGCGTTCATCGTCCTCGCGATGGCGATGGTGGTCGGGGTGGCCGTCGCCATGCTCGTCGCCACCTGAGCCGCCGTCGGATCGCCGCCGACGCCTTCCGTGACGGGGACGTCCGCGACGGAGGCGCCGCTCGTCCGGAAGCGGTCGTCGAAAAGCGGCCGTCAGTTTTCAGGCGCTGCGCGCTTCCTTCGCCTTCGGTCGGAGCTTCGCGTACCCGCACTTGCGACACTGGTCTGCTCGTTTGGGGTTGCGGGCGTTGCACTTCATGCAGATCATCTTCTCGAGGGTCCGCTTCTCCGCGGCGTCGAAACTGGCCATGCGGGGCCGTTAGCCGGTGGCCCATTTAACGGTGCTGGTTCGGGGGGCCGGTTGGAGCGCCCGGGGGGCCGGTTGGAGCGCCCGGGGGGCCGGTTGGAGCGCCCGAAAAGGTGGATGGAAGCGCCCGGAGAGCCGGCGCTACGCGTCGAAGCCCTCTTCCCACCGGAACCGCCCGTTACGCTGGACGACCTCGCCGTCGACCTCCATCCGGGAGTCCTCGCTGACGTCGGTGATCATGTCGACGTGAACCGCCGAATCGTTGCCCGATTCGCCCTCGGGGAGGCAGGCGTCGTAGGCGCGGCCGACGGCGAGGTGGACGGTGTCGCCCATCTTCTCGTCGAAGAGGATGTTGTCGGTGAAGCGGTCGATGCCGCGGTTCATGCCGATCCCGAGCTCGCCGAGCCGGCGGGCGCCGGCGTCGGTCTCGAGGACGTCTTCGATCACGTCCGCGCCCTGGGCGGCGTCGTGCTCGACGACTTCGCCGCCCTCGAAGCGGAGAGAGGCGTCGCGGACGGGCCGGCCCTCGATCGTCATCGGGACGTCGAACGTGACCTCGCCCTCGGTGTCGTAGGGGGCGGTGAACACCTCGCCGCTGGGGAGGTTGTGGGAGTCGTAGGCGACGGAGGCGGCGCTGTTGACGGCCGTCCGACCCTCGATCGACATGGTGAGGTCGGTCTCGGGGCCGACGAGACGGACCTCGCTGCCCTCGTCGAGCACCTCCTTCATGTTGGCCATCTCCTCGGCGAGGGCCTCCCAGTCCCGCAGGATGGCGTCGTACGCGAAGTCCCGGTACTCCTCGTATGCCATGTCGGCCTGCTGGGCGAGCGAGCGCGTCGGGTGGGCGGTCGACACCCAGCGGGTGTCCATCCGTGCCTCGCGGGCGTCCTTGGTCGCCGCGCGATAGGCCTGGCGGGTCTCGCCGGGGACGTCGGCCGTCGCGCTGGTGTTGCGGCCGCCGCCGAGCCGGAGGTAGACGTCGGCTTCCTCGACGAGCGCCAGTTCGTGATCTCCCCCGGCGAAGTCGCCGTCGTGGGCGCGCAGGTACGCCCGGTGGATCTCGCCGGAGTCGTACGTCGCGAGCAGATTGGCGCCGCGCTCGCCGAGTTTCTCGGCGACGGCGACCGCCAGTTCGTGGGCGTCCGGTCCGACGGAGACGACGACGTCGTCGCCCGACTCGACGCGGGCGCTCCAGTCGACGAGGGTCTCGGCGTGTTCGGAGACGCGTGGGTCCATGGCCGCGAGTCGTGCGGGGACCGTTAAACGATCGTCGGTTCGGACGAGCGCAGTTCAGGCGGTCCGCGGCGTCGCGCGAACGGGGGCGCCGTGCGGCGAACCGAAACTACTATCGGATTATTGACGCTGTGACGGGCGGGAACGGGAGCGAGGGTTTGCCAATCCGACTAAAACGTCGAAATCGAGTGACTGGGGCGACCCGACAATCGTCGTTAAACCGGGAAAACCGTCGTTGAATCGGAATCAACGTCGTCGGTGTATATCAGGTATCGTGACATAGAATCGGATGCAATGAGAGCACGACAGCTGGTCACGATCGCGGTTGCGGCATCGCTCCTGATCGGCGCTGGAGCGGCACTCGGTGCCGCCAGCCCGGCCGATCAGGCGAACGGCGACGGCGCGAACGCGTACGAAGGTACCGCATCGGACGCTGAGGACGAGAACGCCACGGACGCCGACGACGGCGGGACCGTCGCTGCCAGCGAGGACCGCGCCGGTACCGCCGACGGCGTCGGCCCGAGCGACGGCCTGCCCGAGCAGGTACCCGATCGCGTGAGCGAGATCCACGACCGGATCGAGTCGTTCCTGTCGGGGTCGATCGAGAGCCTCGGCGGAGCGCTCGGCGAGCTGCTCGGTGGAGACGCCGACGACGCGAGCGACGGTAACGCTTCGGCGGACGACGGCGGGGCTGACGAGACAGAGTCGGACGCGTAAGTGCCGAACATGCACAGCCCGGCACACACAACCGACGTCGACGACTGCACACCATGAACCTGAATTCGACGATCACGGATAGACGGACGTACCTCGCGGCGACGGGCGCGGCGACCGTCGGGATGGTCGGCCTCGCCGGCTGTCTCGGGGGCGACGAGTCCGGGACGCTCGCGACGCAAGTGACCGACGATCCCGGCGACATCGGGGACTTCGAGTCCTGCGTCGTCACCGTCGTCGGCATGTGGCTCGGTCCGGAGGGCGCCGAGGCGGGCGACGACGAGGACGAAGCGCCCGCCGGCCGCGAGCACCACGAATACGACGAGCCCCAGCGTGCCGACCTCGTCGAGCTGCAGGGTGAGGCCACCCAGCTCGTCGACGAACGCGAACTCGAGACGACCACCTACGAGTTCCTGCAACTGGACGTCGACGAAATCGATGCGACCCTCGAGGACGGCTCCGCCGCGACCGTCGAGGTTCCGGGCCGGGCGCCGCTGACGTTCAACGAGACGTTCGATATCCGTGCGGATACGCTGACCACCTTCACCGCGGACTTCACGCCCGTCCGGCGCGGCGGGGCGGGCGGATACGTCCTCCAGCCGGTGCCCGAGGGGATCTCCGTCGAGTACGAGGAACACGCATGAGCCTCGCGCTCCTGGCGACGCTCCCGTCGTTCGTCGGGCCGCTCGGTTTCCTCTTGAGCGCGCTGCTCGTCGTCGTGCTGGTGCTCGTCGTCGGACGCCTCCTGTTCGGCCTCGCGTGGAATGTCGTCCTGATCGTTCTCGTCGCGCTGGGGGTCCTCTGGCTGCTCGGCGCGGCCGGATCCAGCCCGCCGCCGTTCCGGTAGCTCGATCGAACGGCCGTCGATCCCGGTCTCCGCTGACGGACCCCCGAGCGCGCCCCCGATCAACGACCACCGGCTCTCCGCGCCGGCGACCACGGGATCGACATCGTCGATCAGGCCACCGCCGATTCCTCCTCGAACGCCGGCGTCCGCGTCCGGACCAGGTGGACGATCAGGTAGACGAACGGCGTGTCGACGACCGCGATGGCGAGCTTCAGCAGGTACTGGCCGACGATCAGCTGCAGGAGGACGGCGCCGGGCAGCACCGGTCCGACGCCGAAGACCAGCGGCGCGAGGAAGAAGGCGACCGAGACGAAGATGACGGTGTCGATCGCCTGGCTGGTCGCCGTCGAACCGACGTTGCGCAGCCAGAGCCGGTCGGGGCCGGTGTAGTCCCGGATCCGGTGGAAGGCGATCACGTCCCAGTTCTGGCTGACGAGGTACGCCAGCAGACTCCCGGCGACGATGTTCGTCGACGCGCCGAGAACCGAGGCGAACGCGTCCGGATCGACGCTGTCCGCCGCGGCGGGCGCGGCGATGGTCGACCACACGAGCACCAGCAGGACGAAGTTCATCGCGAAGGCGACGTTGACGACCACCTGCGCCGCCCGCTTGCCGTACAGCTCGGTGTAGCAGTCGCTGGCGAGGAACGTGAGCGCGTACGCCAGCGCGGCTCCCGGCAGGACGAGCTCTGCGCCCGTCACCGGGAGCGAGAACGGCAACTCGAACGCGAGCACCTTCGCGGCGGTCAGCTGGGCCGTCACGAGCGCGGTCACGAAGAGCGCGATGATCGTGACCTGCGCGATCGACGGCGTCGGCCGTGACTCGGTCATCGTCCGGGCTACACACCCGACCCCCCTAAACGGTGTTATTCGAGTCCGATCGTGGTCCGATTCGAGTCGGATACGGGTTTACCCCGAGTCCGATAGGAGTCTGCCTCGAGCCCGAAAGGGGTCTGCCCCGAGCCCGATTCGAGTCTCCCTCGAGTCAGATGAGGGTCAGCCTCGAGCTCGATTCGAGTCTCCCTCGAGTCAGATAGGGTTCGCACCGAGTCGATTCGGGTCTACCCCGAATTCGATAGGGTCCGCCTCGAGCCCGATTCGGGTCATCCCCTGGTCGCATCGCCGACGACGACCGGATCCGTGCGCGTTCAACTGCGCATCCGACTCGAGTAGAACAGCGGGATCCGGAGGACGAGGAACGCGGTCCCCATCCCGGGGATCGCGAGCCGGATGACGCCCACGGTCCGCTCGTCGAGGTAGCCCGTCACCTCGGCGAGCCAGAGAGCGCTGTAGAACCCCATCACGAGCAGGCAGGCGACGTAGATCCGAAGGCCCCAGCCCACGACGGGGTAGACGCGGGACTTGGTGAGTCACGGACGCGACGGGAGGCTGAGATCGATCATTACCGGGTACCCCGGCGGGTTCCGGCGGTGATTCGAGCGTCGTTCGAGGCGCTCGCACCGCTGCCGGTCGAGGTGTCCGCGACGTCGCCGGTCGCGAGCCCGGGGCGCCGCCCCTCGCATCGCTCGGCCCCGCCCCGTTGCCCGGGCTCTCTCGCTGGCACGGGCGGGCAAACGGATGGCGGGTTCACAATCGTAGCGGCCGGGGCGTCGCGCGACCCGGAGCGTGTCTTCCGGGCCCCTCTTCGTGGGCTTGCAGCTTCGGGGTCCGATGCTCTTAGTGGTGGTCGTGGGACGTACGACCGGTCCAGTGAAGCGGCTGGACCCGGGGCGGCCACGAGCGACCTCGATTCGACGGGCGGCCGGATGGCACGCGGCCCGCCCCTTTTCGTCGACGCCCGAAACGAGTCTCGCGGTACGGCTCGCATCGGTCACCGACCCGCCACACGTTCGCGAGACGGCCGTCGCGATCGACGTCTCGATCGCGTTTGCCTCGGTCAGTCGCAGTCCGTCCTGGAGGGACGCGGCGGATCGAGCCGGCCGCCTTCGTCGATCGGGCGACCCGCGGGCGCCACGCGGTTCAGCTATCGTCCTGGCCCGGCGGTCCGTCTCCGTCCGCCTGTCCGGGCGGTTGGCCGTCGTCGAGACCCGGTGGCCCGTCCCCGTCCGGGCCCCGATCGGACGGCGGTCCGTCGTCGGACCCGTCCGCGGAGCCGGCCCCGTCGACGTCGGCGTCGTCTTCGCCGCCCGTTCCGTCCCCGTCCGCTCCGTCGGATTCGGTCGACGGCTCGTCAGCATCGTCCGTTGTCCGCTCCTCGACCTCGTCGTCGCCCGCCGCACCGTAATCGCCGTCAGGAGCTGCGTTCTGGTCGCCGTCCGGTGAACCGTCCCCCGTCTGCATCGTCAGGTCGGGGAGCACTACCCACGTCGCGAGCACGACGGCGAGTCCGACGAGACAGCACAGGGCGAGCAGCTGTGCGGCCGACGGGCCCGAGTCCGCGCGAGGCATCGTACGGTTTCGTCGGACGGACCCCCGGACCTTCGTTAGGCGGCGGCCATCGCGAGTAGGCTCGGCCCACGGTCCGGAACGGTTTCCGCGCCGACGGCCGATACCGGTCGCTCGCGTTCCATCCGGGGGTTCTCCCATCCGTCCGCGAGCTCGCGTGTCGGGCGGCCCGGATTCCGGCCGCTTTCCGGCCGGCGGTTGGACGATCGAACGGTCCAGTCTCGATACGAGCACGTCCGTTCACCGGCCGCCCGATTCCGACAGCATTTCCCAGATTTCGACAGTAGCATGTGAACACATATCACAAAGAGTTATGTTCGGCGGAACTGAGGGTGGGGATATGGCGTCAGCCAGCCAGAACGCGACTCGCTCGCCCGTCGACCACGTATCCGGTCGCGGAAAACGATTTAGCTGGCTTCTTCGCTTTATTACATTTTAATCGGCGGTCGTCCTCGCCGGTTCGCTGTCCGCGAACCTCGCGGGGGACCGTCCGTTCCCCGGTTCTCGTAGCCAGCGAGGCCGGGCCGGTTCGATCGGCCGGTAAATGTTGCCGCCCGGCCGATCTGACGTCGGAACGCCGAACACGACGCCCGATCACCGCGACACGAGATCACCGCGACACCGGAAACAGATGAGCACCCACGACGAACCCGAACCCGGACGCACCGCCGACCCGCCCCATCCGCCCGACGAGCCGGTGCGGGTCATCGACGAGGAGGGGAGACTCCGTCCCGACGCCGAGCGACCCGACCTCGCCGCCGACGAACTGCTCGCCATGTACGAGGAACTCGCGCTCGCCCGCCACTTCGACCGGCGGGCGACCGCCCTGCAGCGCCAAGGGCGCATCGCGACGTACGCCCCGATGCGCGGACAGGCGGGTTCCCAGGTCGCCACCAGCTACGCCCTGGACGAGACCGACTGGCTCGTCCCGACCTATCGCGAGCACGCCGCCAAGCACGCCCACGGCCGGGAGTACGCCGCCCTACTCTCGCACCTGCGGGGGTATCGCGAGGGCTACGCCGTCCCGGACGACGTCAACGTCCTGCCCGAGTACATCCCGATCGGCACCCAGGTCCCCCAGGCGATGGGGCTGGCCTGGGGCTTCAAGCTCCAGGGGGAGTCCGAGCGGGCCGTGCTGTGTCACTTCGGCGACGGCGCCACCTCGACCGGCGACTTCCACGAGGGGCTCAACTTCGCCGCCGTCTTCGACGTCCCCGCCGTCTTCGTCTGCAACAACAACCAGTGGGCGATCTCGACGCCGGTCGAGCGCCAGACCGCGAGCGAGACGATCGCCGAGAAGGCCCGCGCCTACGGGATCGAGGGCGTCCGGGTCGACGGGACCGACCCGCTCG
>SKPV01000205.1 GCA_007119345.1 Halovivax sp. | reverse complement strand
TGTTGACGATCATGTTCGGCACCATCGCGTCCATCCCGCGGGCGGTGTAGCGGAAGAAGAACCAGATGATCACCGCGGCGATGATCCCCAGCAGGATGCTCGCGGCGCTGATGATCGTGTACCCCAGCACGATCGCGATGATGATCCACATCAGGATCGAGCGCATCTGCTTGCGCTTTCGGGCTTCCTCCTTGTGCGCGTCGATGATCTGCTCGCCTTTCCCCGCGGGGACGGTCCGCACCTTCGGCGCGTTACCGTCGTCGGGGTTGTGGTAGACGAGGACGTCCTGGAGGTCCTCCTTGGGCAGCAGCTGGCTCATCGCCTTCGCCAGCATCGACTTGCCGGTCCCGGGCGAACCGATCATCATCACGTGCCGGCGCTGCTTGGCCGCCTTGATGATGATGTCGCGGGCCTCGTCCTGGCCGATCACCTGATCGACCAGCCGGTCGGGCACCTCGATCTGCTCCGTCGAGTCGATCTGGAGCCCGCCCAGCAGGTTGTCCTCCTCGTCCTCGTCGATCTCGAGTTCTTCGTCGACCTGGACCTCGCTTCCGAGGTCGTCGATCGTCTCCACCGTCTCGATCTCCCCGTCGCCGGGAGCGGCCTCGCCCCCGGCGTCCTCGCCGTCCCCCGCCCCGGGACCGCCGATCTCCGGGGACGCAGATTCCCGCTCTCGTCGGCGCTCCTCGACGACGTCCCAGACGGAGTCGCCGGCGCCCGTCGACGACCCGTCCTCGGGTTCGTCGGCGTCCGAATCCGTGCCGGCGTCGCCCGTCGACGACCCGTCCGCGGGTTCGCCCGCAGACTCGTCGGGACGGGAGCCGCCTTCGGCGGTCTCCTCGCGCGCTCGCGAGTCGGGAGCCTCCGCCGCCGGTTCGCCGTCCGGTTCGTCCGTTCTCGGTTCGTCCACGGCCTGCTCGTCGGCGTCGTCGGCCGGCGACTCCCCGCCGTCGCCGTCGTCGGCGCGATCGGACGCCCCGGAGTCCGCGCGGGCGACCGATTCGTCGGCGTCGTCGGGAGGGCCGTCGACGTTCGTGTCGTTACTCATAACGGGTTGGTTGCTACGCGAATCGAAGGGATTGCGACTGATATACTTTCTCCCTTCGCTACCGGCGTCACCGGGCTCTTCCGGGCCTGAGACCCACGATTTCCGACCTTACGGTTTCGTACGATGGCTCGCCAGCCTTAAGCGGCGGGGCTCCGTCGCCACGGGTATGACGCGGGGGATCTACATCGGTCGGTTCCAGCCGTTTCACGGCGGCCACCGCAGCGTGGTCGAGCGGATCGCCGAGGAGGTCGACGAGCTCGTGCTCGGGATCGGCAGCGCCGACGCCTCCCACACCGCCCGAAACCCGTTCACCGCCGGCGAACGGATCATGATGATCACGAAGAGCCTCGCCGACATCGACGTCGTCACGTACGCCGTTCCGATCGAGGACCTCGAGCGCAACTCCGTGTGGGTCAGCCACGTCGAGAGCATGAGCCCGGACTTCGACGTCGCCTACTCCAACAACCCGCTCGTGATCCAGCTCTTTCGCGAGGCCGGGGTCGAAGTCCGTCAGTCGCCGATGTACAACCGGGGCGTTCTGGAGGGGAGCGAGGTCCGCCAGCGAATGATCGACGACGGCGACTGGGAGTCGCTCGTTCCGGACGCGGTCGCCGATATCGTCCGCGAGATCGGCGGCATCGAACGGATCCAGATGGTCAGCGACACCGACGCCAACGGCGAATAGCGTCCCCCGCCCGACGAGCGGCGAGTCACGACGAACGGCCGGTGGTTGGCCCCACCGACGATCGGTGGTGCGCCGCCACGAACGATCGAGATGCGCCACCACGAACGGCCGGTGGGGCGCCACCACGAACGATCGGTGACTCGAACCGGTCCGGCCGACGACCGGCGCGCACTCTTCCGGCGGCGACCACCGTCCGGACGAATCGACGGTGGGACCTCCCGTCCGGACGAATCGACCGCGGGAACTCCCGTCCCGGCCGCGACCTCGCCCACCGCTCGCGGCCCGCCCCCTAACAACGTTTCCATTTCAGGTGTTTTTATTATAGATTGGAAGAGATCGTGAGCGCATGGCCGAGTACCGGATCATCGATACGAAGGTGGGGCTCCTGGGGGCTACCGCGCTCGTCGTCGGCAACGTCATCGGCGTCAGCGCGTTCGTCCTTCCGGGCCCGCTAGCGGGCGACGCCGGGCCGAGCATCGTCCTCGCCATGGCGCTGGCGACGATCCCGCTCGGGTTCGGCATCCTCCTCTCGCTCCAGCTGGGAAGCGCGATCCCCGTCGCGGGTGGCAGCTACGTGTACGCCTCGCGACTCGTCGGACCGTTCTGGGGGTTCTTGCTGCCGTGGATCGTCATCCCCGGCGTCTGGGCCGGGATGCTCTTCATCGGCGTGGGCTTCGCGGAGTACGTCGGCTTCGTCTCCGCGGCCGTCTCCCCGGTCCCCGACGTGCCCGAGCTCCTGTTGATCTACGCGCTACTCGTCCCGTTCATCCTCCTCAACGTCCTGGGGATTCGGATGGTCGCCGTCGTCCAGTTCGCGATGGTCGCGCTCATCGTCGCCGGGATGCTGGCGTTCATCGTCCCGGGGGCGTTCGCGGTCGATCCGGGCAACTACGAGCCGCTGTTCCCCGAGGGCGTCGGGCCGTTCGTCGTCGCGATCGTCTCGCTTTACTTCCCGCTGCGGGGCTTCCGGCTCGTCGTCGAGCTCGGCGAGGAGATGACGAACCCCGCAGAGAACATCCCGCGCGTGCTCGCGCTGTCGTCGGCGATCGCCCTGTCGCTGCTGCTGGCGCTCGTGGTCGTCCTCGTCGGCACGACGCCCTACGCCGAGCTCGGCGAGATGGACGCCGCCGTCGCGCAGGTCTCGCTCGACAACTTCCCGGCGGCGCTGACCGGACTCGTCCTGGTGGCCGCCGCGATGGGGGCGCTGACCTCCATCAACATGACCTACACCGCGTACTCGCGGATCCTCATGCGCGCGGCTCGCGACCGCGTCATCCCCGCACCCCTCGCGCGGGTCCACGAGCGGTGGGACTCGCCGTACGTGGCCGTGATCGTCCTCGGCGTGCCGCCGCTCGTGATCGCGCCCGTCTCGCCGGGCCCGGTCGTCCTCTCGGTCGCGCTCTCGATGACCATCCTCTTCGGGCTCGCGATCGCCGGCGTCTCGCTGTGGAACCTGCCCGCGACCTACCCCGACCGCTACGAGCACTCGCTGTACCGGCTGCCGCCGTGGCTGCTCAAGACGACCGCCGTCGGCGCGGTCGCGTCGGCGGCGCTGCTGTGGCTCCTCGTCGCGACCCAGCTCCCGGCGATGGTCGCCGTCCTCGGCGGCTGGCTGGCGCTGGGCTACGTCGTCTACCGGTGGCGCGTCCGCCGGTTCGCCGCACGCGGGGTCGACCTCCGTTCGCGTATGGGGCAGCTCCACGACAACGAGTGAGCGTAGGTTGGGCCGGGAGAACGAGCAGGCTCCCGATCCACAACAACGAGCAGGCTCCCGATCCACAACAACGAGCAGGCTCCCGATCCACAACAACGAGCAGGCTCCCGATACCACTAACGGAGCGGGGTCCGAACGAGTAGACGATGCCCGCGCGCGTCGCTCGCAGATCGGCCGCGACCGTTCTGGTCGCCCTCCTCGCCGCCCTCGTCACCGCGCTGGCGGTCTTGGCCGACCGTCGAACGCGGTCGCTCGCCGTCTACGCCCACCGCGGCTTCGCCGGCGTGGCACCCGAAAATACGGTCGCCGCCGTCCGCGCCGCCGCCGAGCGCGCGGACGGGATCGAAGTCGACGTCCGGCGCTGTGGCTCCGGCGAACTCGTCTGCGCCCACGATCCCGACCTCCGACGGATCGCCGGCGCGGACCGTCGGATCGACGAGACCGACTGGGAGACCCTGCGCGACGTCGGCGTCGAAGAGCCGGCCCGAGGAACGACCGGCGCGACCCTCGCGCGCCTGGACGAGGTGCTCGCCGCGCTCCCGGACGGCGTCCCAATCGTCCTGGAGCTGAAAGAGCGCGGCCTCGCGGAAGACGTCCTGACCGCGGTCGATCGTCACGGCGTCGACGCGCAGCTCTCCTCGTTCGATCCGCGCGCGCTGTCCGAGGTCAGGGCGCTCGACGACGCGATCCCGCTGGCGTACACCTTCCGCGACGACGAGCGCGCGCTGGAGATCGCGGAGGAATTCGACTGTGAGACGGTACACCCGCGGGCGGACCGCTGTCTCCGCACGCGAGTGGTCTCCCGGGCGCACGACCGGGACCTCGCGGTGGTCGCGTGGACGGTCGACTCGAGAATCGAAGCGGCGCTCGTCGCCCTCTCGGGAGCCGACGGCGTCTTCGCCGATCGACCGATACGAAGCGACCGGTGATCGGACGGCGCGGGGATAGGCCGGCCTCGCGACGGATAGTGGGGTGCGGGCTCGCGCGATGTTCGGAAACGATCGACCGTCGCGCGTGAACGACGGCCGACGCGTGGCAGGTGGTGGCTCGAACCGCGCCGACCGGCACGGGGGTCATGCCGACGGCGACGGTCCGATGGTCGGGCAGAGGCGGGCAGGTGGTGGGCGGGAGCTCGTGGTGGTGACGGCACCGACGGATCGCCCCTGCCGATCGGTGGTTGCACGGAATCCCGAATAGCTCTACTTCCAAAATATCGTGGTGCGGACGGGCCGACCGCACCGACGCATCGTCCTCCGGGGGCTGACGCCGGGGAACTCTCGAGCACTCGCGCCCGGCGGACCAAACCGACCGGCGCCGTCGCTCCGTGGGTTGCGCCGAAAGGATTGTGCGTGGGTGATGTCCGCGAAGGGAGATCACCTGCATCGGTTCGCTCGACGGCTACGCCGTCTCACGGGCGGGTCGCGCCCGTTCGACGATTTCGTGAAACCGCCAGGTTCCACGCCCGTCTCGCGGTTCGCGGCCGAAGGCCGCGCGTGCGATGCGTGGGACCGGATTTGAACCGGCGGACCCCTACGGGACAGCGCCCTCAACGCTGCGCCGTTGGCCTAGCTTGGCTACCCACGCTCGCGTGCTCTCTGCATGGAATCGTACCCGCGGGTCGATATAAAAGCGTGTTCTTTTGACCCCGCCCCGGTCCGGGGTCACACGGCCGACGCGACCGCCCGGGCGACGGTCCGGAGCGGGCCATTGAAATGTCGGAGGTGCGAATTACTCCCATGGCCAAGTACTCGACCGGATCCTCCTCGGGGGGCGGCGGGACGAGCTGTGAGCTCTGCGGCGCGGAGAGCGACTCGCTGCGCCAGGAGACCGTGGCCGGCGCGGAGCTCGAGGTCTGCCCGAGCTGTGCGAGCCACGGCGACCGCCAGCGGACGAGCGACCGCCGAACCGACGATCGCGGATCCAGGGACGAACCGAGCCGCAAGAAAAAAGCGGCCCAGAACGTCGCGAAGGCGACGCCCATCTGGGACGGCGACTCCGAGCACTGGGAGAAGGAAGGAACGAACTACGACGACGATCCGCTCCCGTACCTGGTGACCGACTACGGCGATCGACTGGAGGAGGCCCGCCAGGAAGCGGGGCTCACTCGCGAGGAACTCGCCGACGAACTCGGCGCGCCGGAGACGGATCTGCTGGCGATCGAGCAGGGGCGGGCCACCCAGGCGGGCGTCGGCGGCGGGTTGATCGACGTCCTCGAAGAGCGCCTGGACGTGGAACTCGCCGAGTGAGGCGACCGGCGCGAGGACGACCGCGGTGGCCCGTGGCAGTCACGCCGCGTCCGAAGCGTACTGGCACGTGCCGGTCGCGCCGCGTCCGAACCGCCTACCGCGTAGCGGACACCACGCGTCCGCACCGCGACGACGATTCCCGCGGCGAACGTGTCCGCGTTCGTGACCGTATCGGCGAGCAGACTTTTGTCGATTGGCGACCGAGCGATGGTGATGAGCGGGCAACGCGCGGCCGCCGAACCGTACGCGACGCGGTTCGAATCCCAGGTGACAGCCGTCGACGGACGGCGCGTCTGGCTCGATTCGAGCCACTTTTTCGCCGAGAGCGGCGGCCAGCCGGCGGATCGCGGTACCGTCGGGGACGTCCCCGTCGCGGACGTCGTCCTGGAGGACGGCGAGCACGTGCACGTCCTCGAGGAGGAACCGTCGTTCTCGGAGGGTCACCGCGTGCTGTGTTCGATCGACTGGTCGTTTCGCATGTACTGCATGCGCGCCCACACGGCGAGTCACGTCTGTTACGGGGCCGCCCGGCGCGTCCTCGGCGAGGTCGGCTACGCCGGCCTCGAGATCGGCGAGGAGATGGTGCGCGTCGAGCTCGAGACGGACGAGGAACTCGACGACGACGCGCTCGTCTCGCTCGACGAGCTGGTCAACCGGGCGGTCTGGGAGTCTCGGCCGGTCTCCTGGGACTCGATGCCGGTCGCCGACGCCCGCGAGGCCGACGAGGTCGTCCTGACCGAACGGACCGAGGGCAGCGCCTTCTCGAAGGGGCGCGTCCGCGTGGTCACCATCGGCGACGTCGACGAGGGCGGCGCGAGCGCGGTCAACGTCTCCAGCCAACCGTGGGACGCCGCCGCCTGCGGCGGGACGCACGTCCGAAACACCCGCGAGATCGGACCCGTCACGGTCCTCGGCCGGACGGAAGCGGATGCGGGCCGCGCGGGCGTCGAGCTCGCCGTCGGGCCGCGGGCGATCGAGCGCCGCGAGACCGAAAAGCGCGTGACGTTCGCGGCGAGCCGCCAGCTCGGCGTGCCGCTCGCCGAAGCGACCGGCAAGCTGTCCACGCTGGAGGCCGAGCGCGAGGCGCTCGCCGACTCCGTCGGCACCCTCCAGCGCGAACTGGTCAAAACTCGCCTCGAGAGCGCTGAACCCTTCGAGCGCGAGGGGCGCACGTGGGTCGGAACCACCGCCGGCGTCGTCGACGCGAACGAGGCGGGCGAAGTCGCCCGGGACCTCGCGGGCGAGCTCGCCGACGTGATCGTCATCGCCGGCGAGGAGGATTCGCCGTTCGCCGTCGTGGCCACCGGCGAGGACGCCGACGCCGAGACGATCCTCCGAGACCTCACCGACGAGTTCGGCGGCGGTGGCGGCGGCTCGGCGCGGCTCGCCTGGGGCGGCGACTTCGACGTCGACCCGGAAGCGGTCCTCTCGGGGCTGGAGTGAAAACGCCGCGGGCTCGGATTTGTGCGGCTGGCGGACGTGGCAAGTGCATGCGGGCAGCCTTCGGCGATGGACGGCCCCGTTTCGATATGGGAATCCTCGACCGCATCGGCGAGGTGCTACGCAGTGACGAAGCGTTCACCGAGTGCCGAGACTGCGGCGAACGGTTCGATACCGTCCCGGACGTCTGTCCGTCGTGTGACGGCACCGACGTGCACGAACGCGGGCCGACGTCCGCGCCGGATCGGCCGTGAGCCGCCGGCAGGACGGGAGCGAGCGGCCCGCGGAACGCGCCTGAGCGACTAGCGGGACGCTACCGGTCTCTTCGCTACGAGGGATGTGTAACGAGATTCTACCGTGCGGACGCCGTGCCGCGGCGACACCGTCGGGCCGACCCGGTGCCGTCGGGCTGACCCGGTGCTGTCGGGCCGCTCCGACGTCCACCGGCTACTCGTCCGCGTCCTCGGCCTCCTCGAGGTCGTCCGACTGCTCGTCCTCCCGGGGCGCGTTCTGCGTGCCGAGGTCGTCGGTTCCGTCGTCGACCTCGTCCGTGTCGCGGCCGATCCGCTCGAGTTCCTCGTCGATCTCCGCCTCTCGCTCGGCCTCGTGCTCGTTCGCGCGGTCGGCGCCTTCGTCGGCCATGCGCGAGCGTTCGGGGTGCGGACGTTTGGCGGACCGGCCGTCAGGTGCAACGTGACCGGTGGCGAGGACGGCGGCGGCCGGCAGAGCCCGGTTACCGACGGTCCCGACGGTCGGAGAGCCGCGACCGAGGGAAAGACAGATAAAAGGGCGCGCACCCCTACTAGTCAACTATGAACGTTCCGTACGACCTGACTTCGTACGTCCGCGTGTTGAAGATGGCGACGACGCCGACGAAAGAGGAGTTCTGGCAGGTCGCGAAGATCGCCGGCGCCGGAATCCTGCTCGTGGGCTTCATCGGATTCGTCATCGCCGTCACGATGGGTCTGCTGACCGGTGGAGCCTGATGGGGATCTTCGCCGTCAAGACCACCGCGAGCCAGGAGCAGACCGTCGCGGACATGATCATCAACCGCGAGGAACGGGAAGTCCACGCCGCGCTCGCGCCGGACTCGCTGACCTCGTACGTGATGGTCGAAGCCGACAACGACGCCGTCCTCGAACGCGTCCTCGAGGACATCCCGCACGCCCGAACCATCGTCCCCGGCGAGTCCGACATCTCGGAGGTCGAGCACTTCCTCTCGCCCAAACCCGACGTCGAGGGGATCGCCGAGGGCGACATCGTCGAACTCATCGCCGGCCCGTTCAAGGGCGAGAAGGCCCAGGTCCAGCGCATCGACGAAGGGAAAGATCAGGTCACCGTCGAACTGTACGAGGCGACGGTTCCGATTCCGGTCACGGTTCGGGGAGACCAGATCCGCGTGCTGGATAGCGACGAACGGTAGTTCGTCGGACCGTGCGAACGGGCGCGTTGCGCCCGTGAGCAGACAGTGACGAGCGCTGACGCGCTCGTCAAGCAGTCAGCGCGGCCCAGCCGCGCTGAATATAGCGACGAACGGTAGTTCGTCGGACCGTGCGAACGGGCGCGCGGTTCGAAGCGAGCACGGCGAGCGAGAACCGCGAAGGGAACGGAGCGCCGCGCTCCGTGGACGGCGCGCGGTTCGAAGAACGAGGTAGTGAGAACCGCAGAATCGCGAACGGTGGGCCTAGCGAACCGTGAGCGGCCCATCGGGCCCGTGAGCAGACAGCGAGGAAAGCCGATACGTCGCCCGACCAGTGCGCGGCGTCACCGCACCAGCTACCGCGTCTCGGTTCTGCAGCGCCGTCACCACCGTTCGTTCCGACCCGGAGCCTCATCCCTCGAGACGCTCGGCCAGCTGCTCTCGATCGACGACCTCGCCGATCTCGTCCAGCAGCTCCTCGCGCTGGCGGACGTCCGCCGAGTTCGCGCCGTAGGCCCGGACGTACTCCGCGCGGCTGTGTTCCGAGAAGGCGTGGTAGATCGCGAGGTAGCCGTCCGGGACGACCGTCCCGCAGACCTTGCACTCGCGGCGCTCGTGGTCGGTCGCCTGGTGGACGATGGCCGACTCGACGTCCTCGTAGACCGCCCCGCAGCCATCGATTCCGCATTCCCAGGGCATTCCGCCCGTCGATTGGGCGGGAGGGCGTAAAGTCCTTTTCGCCGGAATCAGCGCGTCGACCGCACCCGCCACCGGCCGGGAGCCCGATCCGGCGACGATGCCTCCCGGCAGCCCGCGCCCACCCGGTCGCCCGAACACTCCGCCTACCCGCACCCATTCGGCCGTCGACCCCGCCATCCACCCGACCCCGGACCCCGACGTGGCCCCCGACACGGTTTCGGGTGGGGGCCCCACGGTGCCACGATGCCGATCACGAACGCCGCCGCCCGCTCCTCCTACGACGCGCTGGCCGCCGTCCGGGAGACCGTCTCGGGGCAGCTCTGCTCCTGCGTCGAGTACGACCCGGAAGGGTTTCGCTCGCTCTACGTCGCCGACGCGGCGATCGCGATGTACGAGGACAAAGACCAGTTGGCCGAGCACTTCCAGCGGATTTACGCGCACGTCCAATGGATTTCATGCAGATCGAGCTCTTCCGGAACACGCTCTTTCCCGTCGCCGAGCGCGTGGAGTACATCGTCACCCCATGGACTTCCGCAAGATCGTCCGCATCTACGTGGGCGACGACGGGCTCTTCCTCTCGGTCGGGCCCGACGAACCGCTCGAGCCCGACGAACCGCTCGAGCCGCGCGTGGCCGCGGTCAAATCGCTGCTCGACTGACTCCGGAACCGCGCCCGGCCCACGGAATCCGGCCGCGCCCGGTTCGCAACCCGGCCGCACCCGCCCCGTCGATCGACGAAAAGCAACGCCTAACTCGGCTCCGTCGTAACCCCGGTGCGTGCGAGACGAGTACCGGGTCGACCTCCACGTGAAGGTCCTCGACGAGCGCGTGGTCCGGCGAGCGAAGCGGGCGGGGCTGGACGCGATCGTCTACGCGCCCCACTTCACCCCGCTCCCGGAGATCGAAGCGCGGGCGGCGCGCTACGCGGACGACGAACTCGCCGTCCTCCCGGCCAGGGAGGTGTTCACCGGCACCTGGCGCAACCGCCAGCACGTCCTGGCGCTCGGACTCTCCGAACCGGTCCCGGACTTCATCGGGCTGGCGGGCGCGATGGACGAGTTCGACCGCCAGGACGCGGTCGTACTGGCGCCCCACCCCGAGTTCGCCACCGTCAGCCTCGCCGAGTCCGAACTTCGAACCTACCGCGACCGGATTCACGCGATCGAGGTGTTCAACCCCAAACACCTCCCGCCTCACAACCGCCGCGCCCGCGAGCTCGCCGACGAGCTGGCCTACCCGCCGTTTGCCTCCTCCTACGCCCACCTCACCGGCTCGGTGGGCGTCGCCTACACCGCGTTCGATCCCGAGGTCGCCGCGCCCGAGGAGCTGCTGGCGGCCCTCCGGAACCGTGGCCCCAGACGCGTCGTCCACCGGAACGGGTTCCGACGGGTCCGGACGACCGCCGCGGAACTCGGCCACCTCTGCTGGGAGAATAGCTGGGAGAAGGTCGACCGACTCCTGCTCTCCGGAACCGAAGCGACCCACCCGAGCCGCGCGATCTACGACGGCCGGTTCGACGACGTCGCCGTCTACTGAACCGATCGACGGCCGGAAAACGAATGCTGCGGTCGATCGGGACGCGCGGGACGGAGACGGGGCGTCCGAACCGCCGCCGGCGGGACCGCATCGTCCGAGAGACGGCGGCGCTCGAGTACGGAGGCGAGACCGCCGACCCCCGATATTTCGGCGATTATCGCGGCCGGTATCGAGACCGTACGGGACGAAGGCGGTCGTTTCCAGCCGTCAGTACTCGTGATCGAAACGCGCGCGTGAGCTTCCGGACGACCGTGACCGTCACGCCGGCGCTTACGTCACGCTTGGCGACGGGTAGGCGTGGGTGACCGTCTCGGCCGCTGATCGACAGGAACTGATTAGTAAACCATCTGGACGGTCGTGGCTTCGATATGGATCGACGCAAGGTCCTGATCGGCAGTGGCACCGCATTCACGATCGCGCTGGCGGGCTGTATGGGCGGCGACGATGACGACGGCGACGACGGCGAGCCGGAGGAACGAACCGGCGCCGGCGGCGACGACGGAGACGACGATAACGGCGACGACGACGGGTACGACGACGG
>SKPV01000192.1 GCA_007119345.1 Halovivax sp. | reverse complement strand
TCGAAAAGGGCGTGTACACGAGCACCGTGGCCGTGTTTTCAGACACCGACGGCGACGTCGTCGACGAATCCTACCGGTACGACGGACCACACCTCTCGATCTACGACCGGACGAAGTGGCAGGCCCACTACGAGGTCGCAGAACCCATGATCGAGGCCGGCCTCCCCCTCGCCATCGTCCAGCCCGGCGCCGTCTACGGACCGGGCGATCGAGGGCCGATCTGGGCGCTCTGGAAGGCCTATCTCCAGGAGGATCTGCCGTTCGTACCGAAGCGAGCGGGGTACTGCTTCGGTCACGTCGAGGACACCGTCGACGGCCATCTGCTCGCCATGGACGACGGTACCGTCGGGGAGTCCTACGTCATCGCCGGTGAGCCCTACTCGCTCGTCCAGGTCTTCGAACTCGCCGAGGAGATAACCGGGATCGACGCGCCCCGATCGATCTCCCCCATCGTCTTTCGCGCACTCTCGCGGCTCGTGGAACCACTCGAACGAGTCCACCGGTTTCCAGCGGAGTATAGCTCGGAGGCACTGCGCATCCTCGGCGGCGTCACGTACTGGGCGGACAATTCGAAGGCGAGCCAGGCATTGGGTCTCGACCATCGGCCGTTTCGCGACGGGCTCGGCGAAACCCTCGCGGCCGAAGAGGCGTCGCTCGGAGGTGCGTGAGTGCAAGCCGAGAACGCAGCCACTTCCGGACGAATGTTTATGCTGAATTGTGCCCTACCGGGTGTCAATCGATTTTCGCCCCGGACCACGGAAGTCGAGGAGATTCAGCAATGACGACCGACGAAGGCACAGTCCCACCGCAGCCGGAGGAGCGTCTCCTCGCAACCGGCGACGAACAGTTACGTGACCTGATTTACGGCTCGATGAGCGGCGAGTTCGCCTCGAGTGTGGACGGGAAACCCGCCACTTTCCCGCTGACGCCGTTTTACGACGAGGACCGGGGCGTCATCGTCGTCACCTCGCCAGTCGCGTTCGCTAAAAAGGCCGACGCCGTGAGGAAGAACCCCCGCGTGTCGCTCTTGCTCCACGACGAGACGGGCGAGTACCTGGTGACCGGCGACGCGACGGTCGACGACGACCTGGAATCGAACGCACCCTACGTCAGGGAGCTCACCGACCGCGAACCCGATACCCCCAAGCGCATCGCGAACGAGGAGAAGTACGACTTCGTCGAGACCCGTGCCGGCAGGGTGCTCGCCGGCTGGCTCGGCGAGCGAATCGTCATCGAAGTCGAGCCGCGGGCGATGACGCGAGTCGCCGATCCACAGGGGCCACTCGACCTTCCGGCCTGGCCCGCAGTCGAGATGGGCCAGCCAGAAGCGGATCGGTTCGAACGCGGCGTCATCACGGTCGTCGGCGACGACGGGTATCCGAAGATACATCCGGTGACGTCGATCCGTCTCGACGACGATGCAGCGGTCGTCGAGACGACGACGCCGACACCGATAACGGATGGACAACCGGCTTGCCTGCTCCTCCACTGGCACGACGAGGCGAGCATAAAGCTGGGCCAGCGTTTGGTCCGTGGCCGCTCCAGAACGATGGGCGACGCGTTCGTCCTCGACCCGGGGAGCTCCTCGACGCTTCGTAACGAGGGTATCGTCGACACGACGCGATTCCTGCTCGACGGCAAGCGAAAGACGCGGGCCTATCTCGCCAGTCGGACCCCGCCCGGCCCCCGCGGAATCCCGCTCGCTGGCAACACCGTCCAGTTCCTCCGGGATCCGTTCCAGTTCTACGCGAATCTCCCGTCCTATGGCGACGTCGTTCGTTACAGCATCGGCGGCAACACCTGGACGGCCGTCCTCCACCCCGACGACGTCGAACGGGTCCTCGTGAGCGACTCACACCGGTTCGCCCGCTACAACTTCGAGGAACTCGGCTTCGACTTCATCAACGAGGGCCTGTTCTTCTCGGAGGGCGAACAGTGGCGGCGCCAACGGAAGACGATTCAACCCACGTTCGCCCCGCGGAACCTCGCGGTCTTCTCGGAGACGGTCGTCGACGAAACGCTCGAGGCAATCGACGGGTGGGACGACGGCGAGGTACTCGTCGCGAACGAGGTGTTCTCGAACCTCACACTCGAGGTACTCACGACGACGCTCTTCGACGTCGACCTGGACGAACGTCGATTGGTCGTCACGGACGCGGCCCACTCGCTCTCGAACCGCGTCGACACGCAGAGCGTCTCGGCGATCCTTCCGGGCTGGGTCCCCACCCGACGAAATCGAGACTTCAACCGGAAGATGGCGGCGTTCGACGAGATGGTGGCGGAGCTGATCGAGGAACGCCGACGGGACGACAGTCCGCGGAACGATCTGCTCTCGACCCTCCTCGAACTGACCGACGACGACACCGACGAGCCGGACGAGGACGGCTACCGGTTCAGCGACGAAGCGTTGCGGGATCAACTGGTAACGTTCCTCTTCGCCGGGCACGAAACGACCGCTCTGGTGCTGACCTGGGCGTTCCAGCTACTTTCCCGGCACGAAGACGTGCTGACGACCCTGGAGGAAGAACTCGAAACGGTCTGTGGAGACCGCGCTCCGACCGTCGAAGACGTCCCCTCGCTCGAGTACACGGAGAAGGTGATCCAGGAAACGATGCGGTACTACCCGCCGATCTACGTCCTCTTTCGGAAGGCATTGGAGGACGTCACGATCGATGGATATCTAATCCCGAGGGGGACGAAACTGACGATCCCGCAGTTCTTGCTTCACGCCGACGAGCGGTGGTGGGACGATCCCCGGACGTTCCGACCGGAACGGTGGACCGACGAACTGGACGACGAGCTCCCCGAGTACGCGTACTTTCCCTTCGGTGGCGGCCCTCGCCACTGCGTCGGTATGCGATTCGCGAAAATGTTCCTGAGCCTCGGTATCGCGACCATCGCCCAGCGGGTTCGGTTCGACCTCGAAAGCGAGCCCGACCCCGCCCTCCACATGGCCGCGACACTCTCGCCCGCCGACGACGTCGAATTGCGGGTCCGGAGACGCTGACGGTCGGTATCCCCGTATCTCGGTCAGGTAGTTGCTCCACTCGCATTACCCAGCGCGACTCGTCGAGGTACCTCGGATCGATCGCTCGATATTCCCACCGGCGAGATGAAAGGCGCCATCGCTGCCGTCCATCCCATCGCGCGTACCCGTCCTGTCGATCACGTCTCCGCCACTCGGTCCACGGTTCCGGGGAGCCCCCGCGCTATCGGCGGGGATCGAACGAGCGCGGTGACGTGCTAACCCCGATCGGCCAGCTGGTGGACGGGGTGGCCGTCGAGGAGTTCGGTTGCTCCCGGGCACGAGGTACTGCACAGGATATCGACGGCAGTCGTACTCGTGACAGTATCACCGTTTTCGAACGGTCTCTAGCCCCCAGGCGGGCGAAAATAGCACATATAGTTTTAGCGTTGCCCAGCGGATTGGAACCACTCAATGTGGAATTGGGGTCGGGAGGAACGTAGCTACAATGAGAAACGATCCGTATAATCGATCCACGTCGGCCAGTGTCTCGTACGAGGTCTGTCGGCCGGGAGGTCCGAACACGGACGACTCCTGGCCCGGTATCGCCCCGAACAGTTGGAGGAACAGATGAACAGACGAAACGTGGTCCTCCTCGGCGAGCGGGAGTTGTCGGTCCGCGACGATCGCGTCCTTCCGCTGACGCGCCTGATCGGTGCGATCATCGCTCCGATCTTGTTCGTCGCGTTCGTGATCCTCTACGGGTTCCCGGGCCGTACGGAACAGCTGTTCGCGTGGACGATCGCGCCCGAACTGACGCCCCTGATCATGGGTGCCGGGTACGGTACCGGCGTCTACTTCTTCTACCGCGTCGTCACCGTCCGGGAGTGGCACCGAGTCGGGCCGGTCTTTCCCGGCATCGCCGTGTTCACCTGGTTTATGGCCGCCGCCACGGCCCTCCACTGGGCGAATTTCAACCACGGACACGCCACGTTCGTCTTCTGGCTCGTCCTCTACGTCGTCTCGCCGGTCGTGGTCCCCGGCATCTGGCTGCTCAACCGACGCACGGACCCGTTGAATCGAATCGAGGACGCCCTCGAAATGCCGCGGTCGCTCCGGCAAGGGGCCGCCGTCAGCGGCGTTCTCATCACCGTGACGGCCGTCGTCTGCTTTCTCTTCCCCGAGCCCCTGATCGAGCGCTGGCCGTGGGCGGTCTCACCCCTGACGGCTCGAATCCTCCTCGGCTGGTTCGCGCTGTTCGGCGTCACTAACCTCGCGGTGTCGTTCGATTCGCGCTGGAGCGCGGCCCGGATCCTCGCCCACAGCCAGATTATCGGCTTTTCGCTGGTACTCGTCGGCGTCGTTCGTACCTGGAACGACATCGATACCGGAAACCCCTACACCTGGCCGATCGTCGGCGGTATGGCCGTCTACCTCCTCGTCGTGATCACCTGTTACGCCGTCATGGAGCGACGGGGACGGGCGGAGTGACCTGGCTCACATCGATTTCGAGTTCGACCCGACGTACTCACGGGGTGTCGATCGACCCCCTCTCTCTCAGACGTCGATCGGACTCGGTCTCTGTCAACCGTCATCCCCGATGTTCTCGAGTCGTGGGTTTCCGGTGAAAAATCGCTTCTCGGACGTGGCGAGCGAGTCGAAAGCGTGGTGACTCAACTATCCTCGTCGGGCACGAACTGTCGAACGATGACTGACGAACCCGATCGAACGACGATTCGAGCCGGACGAACGTTCGAACAGGAGTGCCGCCTCGACGCGAACGCGATTGGCGAGTTTCTCGTCTCACTGGGCGAACAACTGAGCGACGGCGACGACATCACCACTGTCGACGACGAGTGCGAGCTACCGTTCGCGTTCGGCGAACCGATCGGGGTCGAAATCGACTTCGACGGCGTCGGCGAACCCGAACTCGAGATCGAGGTCGAGATACCTGGACGATTCGACGAGCGGGCACCTCGAATCGAGTAAGCGTCCGAGAAACGCAGCGGGCTCGCCACTCTGCCCCTTTTCCAACTTCTGTATGGATGCAAACAAATCAAACATGCTTATGTCACAACTCGGAGGCGACTCTATCCGGCATAATAGTCCAACTCTTTCACTCCTCGGGTGACAGAACACCGATTTCGTGACGTTCGTCCACTACTCCTCGAAAATGTGTGGATAGAAAGTCGGCCTCGGCACTCATAGGGCTCTTCACCGCCGGGTGCCGAGCCCGGCTCGGAGCGGGTATATCGTCATCGGCCGGCTCCCGATACGGGCGCCGTTGGCTAAGGCCCTTCGCCACCACGGCGCCGGCAGCCGAGTTGGGTGGGCGATTTCTGCCGTTCCGGTTCGCCACTGCCGGATTACCCTGGCGGTCTGGGGCCATTCTCGACGCAGGGCGCCATCCGCTTCTGTCACGCGAACAGCAACAGACCGGCGAAGCCCAGCGCGCCCCCGGCGAACGCCCAGAACCGACTCTCGCGCTCGGCAGGCAGCTCGTCTTTGATGGCGTTGAGCACGACGCCGCCGGACAGGAACGGCACGAAGACGGCGAACAACAGTTCGACTGTCTCGAGGGCGTGTCCCGCGACCAGGCCCGCTACGATGGACGAGGCCAGCAGCCATCGGCCCCAGCGGTCGTACGGCTCGCCGTGGTGGTAGCGCATTCCGGCGTCGATCACCACGAAGTGCAGCGCCATCGCCACCACGTAGGCGGGGAGCCCGCCGAGCTCGCGGTCGAGCAGGAGGAAGCCGACCACGCCGTTGTAGATGGCGAACGAGCCGAGGTGGATCCAGAAGACGCCGATCCCGTCGTCAGGATCGCCCGCCGTGGCGCCCCGCCTGACGACCAGTTCGAGGCCGTAGAAGACGACGAACCCCAGGAGGGCGAGCAGGTACCCGTAGTGTTCGGCGAACGCGAGCGCCGCCCCGCGGCGCTCGATCGTCGTGGCTGCCTCGCCGACCTCGGGGAACAGGTGGACGAAGACGTACGCGACCGAGACGCCACCGCCGATCGAGAGCCACCGGCTCCGGGGGTCGCGCTCTGCGAGCTGGAGTCGACCGGCCGAGAGGTGAACCGTCGCCAGCACGACCCCGGAGGCGACGACGGCAATCATCTCGGCGTTCGGGGGACCGACGGGTACCATCAACGAGGACGTACACCGGCCGACCGGGTGTAGCTTCGCGCCGAGGGGTCCGGACGGTTACCCGTCGAGGGTCGGCCCGTCCGCGACGTCTCCGTCCAGCCCGGTCCACCGAACGGACGCGGATCGTTCGTGGTCGAGGACGATCACCCGGGCCACAGATCGGGAACTCGCCCTCGAGGTCGGTTTCACCCCGGAGGCCTGCGGAACCGGCTACGGTCCCGTGCTCCCGAACCGGATCGCCGCCGGCCACGGCCAGTCGGTCAGCCCGCGGGACAGCGAAAGCGACGACGTGCGGGTCGACGTCGGGCGATCCGTCGACGAGAACGAGTCCTCGACGGCAGGGACCATACCGAAACCGGATCGGACCCAGCATCGCACAGTCGGGTCGGCGTCACGCCGTCTCGTACTCACCGCTCACAACCCGGTCGGCACGTCCAGATACGTCGTCTCGAAGCCCCACCCCTCGACCAGCTTCCGGAGCGCGCGCACGCCGAACGTCTCCGTCGCGTAGTGACCCGCCAGCACCACGTTGATCCCCGCCTCCTTCGCCTCGTGGTAGACCTTCCCCTTCCCCTCCCCGGTGACGAGCGCGTCGGCGCCGGCGGCGACGGCTTCGTCCAGCCAGTCGGTGCCGCTACCGGTGACGATCGCCACGTCCTCGATGCGATCGGGCCCGAACTCCAGGAGGCGGACGTCCCTCGGCCCCGTGTCGAGCTCGCTCGCCAGGCGGTCGCGGAGCTCGTCGGGTGCGTACGGCTCCGCCACTCGGCCCCGCTGACCGATGTGCTCGGGCCCCATCTCGCCGAAGGGCTCGCGATCGCTCAGTTCGAGGACGTCGGCCACGCCCGCCGCGTTACCCAGCTCCTCGTGGCCGTCCAGCGGCAGGTGCGAGACGTAGAGGGCGAGGTCGCGCTCGATCAGGGGTGCGATCCGGTCGTACTGGCGGCCGGTCACGCGCTCGATCCCGCCCCAGGAGAGGCCGTGGTGGGTGACGAGCAGGTCGGCGTCCGCCTCCGCCGCGCGCTCGACCGTCTCTCGCACGCCGTCGACGGCGAACGCGACGCGCTCGACTTCGGCGTCTCGCGGGCCGACCTGGAGTCCGTTCGCGCTCGCGTCGAGGTCGGCGTAGTCGGCGGTTCGCAGCTCCTCGTCGAGGCGGTCGACGAGTTCGGTGAGGTTCATGGGCGGCCGTTCGCGGCCGGTCCTTGTATTCGATCGGGTTTCGGTCGCGAGCGGCGACTTCGGCCGTCGACGCCGCTCCGTACCGGCCGCGAACCCCGACACGAGGAGCGGACCGTTATGGGCCCGGCCGACGAACGGCCGCTCATGCCACGCGAGACCGTCTCCCACGAGGAGGGCGCGATCTACGAGTTCACCCCGGACCTCGAGCCGATCGCCGAAGTCGAGCCGGGAACCGAACTGACGATCGAGACCCGCGACAGCCTCGACGGCGCCGTCCAGGCCGACGACGACGTGATCGAGTCGGTCCCGGACGAGGTGAACGCCGCGACGGGCCCGATCGCCGTCGCGGGCGCCGAACCCGGCGACGTACTCGCCGTCGAGATCGAGGACGTTCGGGTCGCCGAGGACCGCGGGCGCGTGATCACGATCGACGGCTTCGGCCTGCTCGACGCGTACGACGAGATCGAGGCGCCCCGGACGACGATCACGCCCGTCGAGGAGATCGGGGACGCCGACGCGACAGACGCGGACGGAATCATCGTCTTCGACGACCTCGCGGTGCCGGTCGACCCCGTCATCGGCACGATCGGCGTCGCACCCGCCGACGAGTCCTACACCACCCTCGTCCCCCACGACCACGGCGGGAACCTCGACACGACCGACGTGAGCGCCGGCAACACGGCCTACTTCCCCGTCTTCCAGGACGGCGCGATGCTCGCGATGGGCGACTGCAAGGCCGCCATGGCCGACGGCGAGATGTGCGGGACGGGCTCGGAGATCGCCACCGCGATCGACGTCACCGTCGACGTGATCGACGGCGCCGACGCGGCGGTCGACCTCGGACGCCCGCTCGTCGAGACGCCCGTGGCCTGGAAGACGATCGCGAGCGCGGAGACGATGGAGGATGCGTGCGAGTTGGCGAACCTCGACGCCATCGATCTGCTCGTCGCCGAGCACGGCTTCGACCCGACGGAGGCGTACATGTTCTCCAGCCTGGTGGGTGGACTGGAGATAAGTCAGGTGGTCGACCCGCTGGTGACCGTGCGGAACGCGATCCCGAAGGACTACTGCGAGGGGCCGTTCTGATCGATTTCGGCCGGTCCGATCCGATGCCGCCCGCGGTTCGTTTTTGGTCGTCGCCTCGGTGGGGAAGCCGCGATCTGGTGGCAGGTTATCTCGTTTCCGGTTCGTCGTTCGCTTCCTCGTTACCGTTCCCGTCGCTCGCCTTCTCGTGTTCGTCTTCGTCGTCCGCCTCCTGGTTTCCGTTCTCGTCGCCCGCCGTCTCGTTCCCGTCCTCGTCGTCCGCGTCCCCGCGCTCGTCCTCGTCGTCCGCGTCCCCGCGCTCGTCCTCGTCGTCCGCGCCCCCGCGCTCGTCCTCGTCGTCCGCGCCCCCGCGCTCGTCCTCGTCGTGTGCGCCCCCGCGCTCGTCCTCGTCGTGTGCGCCCCCGCGCTCGTCCTCGTCGTGTGCGCCCCCGCGCTCGTCCTCGTCGTCCGCGTCCCCGCGCTCGTCCTCGTCGTCCGCGTCCCCGCGCTCGTCCTCGTCGTGTGCGCCCCCGCGCTCGTCCTCGCCGATCACGTCGTCGACGATGTCCTCGTCGACGCTCAGTTCGCCGGGTTCCGCGGGATCGGCCTGCGGTTCGTCGGTCGCGAGTCGGTCGAGTTCATCGGGCGATCGCTCGTCCACTCCGACGCTATCGACCGACGCTGACCCTCTCGGCTCGTTGCCGTCGCGATCGTCTGCGCCGTCGGTCCCGTTTCCGTCGTCGTCGGAACGGATCGAATCCGGACCGACCTCGTCCCGGACCGATTCCGGCGCGTCCGGGACGTCGAGTTCGTCCGGTACGGAGTCCGGTGCTCGCGCCAGCGCGGCGTCGAGGGCGTCGTCGCCCGGCGTCCCGATCGGGATCGGACTCGCCTCGTCGAGGACGTCGTCGATCCGGTTGCGAAGCGTCTCGATCGGCTGTGAGGGAATCGGTCCGATCTCGGCGACGGCTCGCCGGAGGACGCGCCTGAATCGATCGCTGAGAGCGTAGACGACGGCGCCAGCGAGGAGGCCGAGGAGTACCGCCCTGACGAGCCCGGAGCGGCTCGTGGCGCCGTCGCCCCGGCCGGTTCCCCCGTTCGTACCGCTCGGTTCGGTACCGCGGTCGATGATCGACGAGCGTGGAGTCACGGCGGTCCTACGGGGGCCACGGAAAAGCGACTTGGGGGTCCGTCGCCGGGGTCGACGTCGGGTCGCGATCCGTCGGGGACCGTCGTGCCATCGCCATCGACCATCGCGTCGCCTCCACCGACCGTCGCGTCGCCGTCATCGACCGTCACGTCGCCGTCATCGACCGTCGCGTCGCCGTCATCGACCGTCGCGTCACCGCCAGCGATCGTCGCGTCACCGCCAGCGATCGTCGACGACGGTCAGACGTCGGTCGCCGCGCGCTCGAAGACGAACTCCTTCAGCAGTTTCCCAGCCAGCGCCGCGGCCTGCCCGTCGTCGCGGTCGTTCACCTCGACGACGTCGAACCCGGTCGCGTGCGGGGCGACGGCGCGAACGGCGTCGCGCATCTCGCGCGGCTCCAGGCCGAACGGTTCCATCGTTCCCGTCCCCGGCGCGTACGCCGGGTCGGCGCCGTCGATATCGACGCTCAGGTAGACCTCGCGGTCGCCCAGTAGCGTCTCGGGGTCGGTCTCGGCGAGCCAGTCGCCGACCTCCTCGGGCGGGACGACCGTCACGTCGTCCGCGGCGGCGCGCTCCCACTCCGCCTCGCTGCCCGTTCTGGCGCCGAGGACGATCGCTTCGTCGACGCCGTCCGTTTCGAGGATGCGCCGGGTGGCGCAGGCGTGGTTCAGCGGATTGTCGTCGTAGGCGTCGCGCAGATCGAGGTGCGCGTCGAGACAGACGAACACGTCGGGCTCGACGGCTCGGACGCCCGCGAGGGAGACCGTGTGCTCGCCGCCGATCGTCAAGGGGACGGCGCCGTCCCAGACGACGTCGCGAAGGGTCCCCTCGAGGTACTCCAAGTACTCCGCGACGTCGTCCCAGGCGCGGACGTCGCCCGCGTCTCGAACCGCGAGCTCGGTGAAGTGCTGGCCCGTCCGGTGGTCGTAGTCGTCGAACGTCTCGGAGAAGTGTCGGACGCGCCGGGGCCCGAAGCGAGCGCCCGGCTGAAAGGTCGTCGACGCGTCCAGGGGCGCGCCGACGATCACGAAGTTCGCGCCGTCGCGGTCGGCCGCCGGGCCTCCCGCGTCGGTGTGGTCCTCGCGCCCGTCGCTCGCCCCGGGGAACATCAGACGATCTTGCGCTGGCCTTCCATCTCGAGGAACTCGATCTCGTCCTCGGGCGAGGCGTCGACGTCGTCGGGGATCCGCATCGTGAACGTCTCGTAGGTTTCGAGGTCCATCACCTGCATGTCGTCGCCGTCGGTCGAGACGACCTGTCCCTGCTTGCGCTCGATGATCGGGACGCGGATCTTCGCGTCGACGGGCTGGGAGAGCGAGCGCTTCTTGTCGTCGAAGACGCCGCGAGCCTCGATCCGGGCCTTGGCGCTACCGTGTTTACCGGGTTTGGCCGTCGAGTACGCGTTGATCTTACACGCCGCCTCGTCGATCATGACGTAGCCGCCTTCCTGGAGGTCGCGAACTTCCTTCTGTTGGGTCGCCATAGGGCCGGATAAACAACCGAGGGGTATAAACGGTTTGAAACCGCGCGACGGGCTCCCGGCGATCCGAAATCCGGCGCGTTCGAGGGGTCGACTCGCCGTCCGCGCGGCCGTCTCGGCGCCGTCCGCGCTACCGTCTCGGCGCCGTCCGCGCCACCGCCCGGCGCCGGCCGACGTCGTCATCGCCGGTTCACGAACGCGACTCCCGTCCCGGCGCGATCGATCCGCGTTCCGCTCGATGATCGCTCGGGAACCGCTCGATGAGCGCTCGGCGACGAACGGCCGCTTCGAGAGCCGACCCGAAACCGTTTTTCGTGCACCGTTCGATGCTCGGTCGATGGTCGAGGAGGCGCTGATCGTCGGCTCGTTCGCCCTGGCGGCGCTCGCGACGGTGCTGTTGGTTCGGATTCTCCGACGAAACCGGCGTCGGCGTGGCGCACCGACCGGCCGCTTGAACGACCGGCTCGCCGAAACCCACACGGTGGAGCGAACCCACCTCGAGCGTCCGCCCCGAGTCAGCGAGCTGGCGACGGTGGGGCGGACGGACGACGGCGCCCCCGTCGTCGTCCCGATCGTCGAGGTCGAACTCGGCTCGACCGAACCGCCGAGCGAGGAACTGGCGTTCGAGTTCGTGGCGAGCGTCCTGCGGGCGATCCACCCCGAGCTCTCCGAGCGCTCGGTCCGCCACTACGACGTCCGATTCCGGTTCGGGCCGAGCGGCCTGCTCGTCTCGCGCAATTGCATGCGGATCGCCGTCACCCCCGCGCTGGCCGAGCGGCTCGTCGCCGAGGATGACTACCGGCCCCGCGACCTCCGGCGCGCCGTCCGGCGAGCCGACGACGGCGACGAGGCGGAGGCGCCGGTGTTGTGGGGGGAGTGCCGATCGTACTGAGGGCGTCTCGGCGCGCTCGGCCGGATCCCGACGCCGTCGCTGATACCCCCTGACCCGTGCCGCAACCGTAGCGCTTAGCCCGGCGCGGCGTCGAGACGATGGCGATGACCGCCTTCGCCTCCCTGGAGGAGACCTGCGCGACCCTCGCCGATCGGTCGTTCGACCGCCCGCCGGCGATCGTCTGCAACGCCCACATCACGGGCCTCGGCGTCGCCCGGGCGCTCGCCGCCCGCGATATCCCCGCGATCGCGCTCGACCGCTCGGGGGACGGCGTCGCCCCGCGCTCGAGCGACGTCGTCGCCGCGGGCGAGGTCACCTTCCCGCTCGACGACGCCGACGGTTTCCGGCGCGACGTCGAGCGAGTGGCCGAGACGCTCGATCACGAGCCAGTCATCTTCGGCTGCATGGACGAGTGGGTCCACGCGATCGCCGGGACCGAGCCCGCGGGCGTCCGCCGCCCCTTCGCGGACCAGGCGGTGATCGACGCCGTCCTCGACAAGGAGTCGCTGTACGCGCTCGCCGACGACCTGGGCGTGCCGTACCCGGAGACCTATCGGCTCTCGGGCTTCGGCGACGACGCCGGGCAGGGCGCCGCGGCCGCTGGTGTCGACCCGATTCCGGCCCTCGATCCCGACGAGGCCGCCGCCGAACTCGGCTTCCCCCTCGTCGTCAAGCCCGCCAGAAAGCGCGAGTTCGAGGAGCTGCTGGGCACCAACGTCGTCGAGGTCGCAGACAGCGAGGAGTACCACGAGCTGCTCGACCGGGCTGGCGACGCGGGGGTCCGCGTCATGGCCCAGGAGAAAGTGCCCGTCGCGGTCGGCGAAGATCGCTCCGTCGCCTCCTACGTCTCCCCGGACGGCGAGCGCCTGGGCGTCGTCGGTAACGCGCGCGTCCGCTACCCGCGGGGATACGGCACCTCCTGCGTCGTCGACCGCGTCGCGGACCCCGAACTCGAGGAGCGCGCGTTCGGCCTCCTCGAGGCGGCGGGCTACCACGGCATCAGCGAGGCCGAGTTCGTCTACGACACCGACCGCGGGGAGTACGTTCTCCTGGACGTCAACACGCGACCGTGGAAGTGGATCGGCATGCCCGTCGAAGCCGGCGCGAACCTGCCGTACGCCGCCTACGCCGACGCCGTCGGGATCGAGTACGACGCGGGCGAGCTCCGCGAGGACGTCCGCTGGCTCTACCTCCGGGACTACCTGGCGGGCCTCGCCGGGAGCGAGGGAGGGGTCGACGTCCTCTCCGATGCGGAGTGGGAGGCGCTGCTCACCGGCGAGTTCGAGTCGACGCCCGGCCTGACGACGGGCGTCTATCGACCCTCGGATCCCGAGCCGACGCTCCAGCAGCTCGAAACGGAATTCAGCCGGCGGGAGTACTACTGTTCCTGTTGAGCGGGATCAACGGCGTCGATCGAGTCGTGTTGACAAATTTCCGCCGCCGTCCCCACTTCGACGACAGTCCCGTCCCTGCGGTACGTTTTCGGTCGCCCGTCACCACCCGATACGTGTGCCCGACCCGACGACCTGGGAGGTCGAACTCAGGATTCCCGAGGACGCCCGCCTCGCGGCTGTCGGCGAGTCTCGGACCAACGGGAGCGGGCGGGCGAAGTACTCGTTCAGACTCCTCTCCGGTCCTCGAGCGTCCGTTGGCATTCGTGATTCGGCCTCGAGTTGACCGTCGATTCGAGCGACGTTGAACTGTAACGAAGACATTCAGAATGTCATATGGGAGACAGTATTAAGGGGGTAGATTCGTTCCTGTTACTCCATGACATGGTCCAACCGAGACTGGTGGCCGGACCTGCTGAGAGTAGATATCCTCGACGATAACGCCGTGGACGCCGGTCCGTACGGCGAGGACTTCGACTACGCGGAGGAGTTCCAGAAACTCGACCTCGAGGAGGTGAAGGCGGACATCGAGGAGGTGATGACGGCCTCCCAGGAGTGGTGGCCGGCCGATTACGGTCACTACGGGCCGCTTTTCATCCGGATGGCGTGGCACAGCGCGGGAACCTATCGTACGCTCGACGGCCGCGCTGGCGCGTCCGGTGGCCTCCAGCGTCTCCCGCCCGAGAGCAGCTGGCCGGACAACGTAAACCTCGACAAGGCCCGCCGCCTGCTCCAGCCAGTCAAGCTGAAGTACGGACGCCAGCTCTCGTGGGCCGACCTGATGGTCCTCGCCGGGAACGTCGCCCTGGAGTCGATGGGGTTCGAGACGTTCGGCTTCGCCGGCGGCCGCGAGGACGAGTACACGCCCAACGAGGCCGTCGAGTGGGGTCCCGAGACGGAGTGGGAGACGACCTCGCCCGAGCGCTTCCACGAGGGGGAGGTCGGCAACCTCAAGGACCCGCTCGCGAACACCGTCATGGGGCTCATCTACGTGAACCCCGAAGGGCCGTACGGCGAACCCGACCTCGAGGGTTCCGCGAAGAACATCCGAAACGAGTTCGAACGCATGGCGATGACCGACGAGGAAACGGTCGCGCTCATCGCCGGCGGTCACACCTTCGGGAAGGTCCACGGCGCCGACGACCCCGACGAGAACCTCGGTCCCGAGCCCGAGGCGGCTCCCATCGACCAGCAGGGCCTCGGCTGGCAACGCGAAGGCAGCGAAGACAAGATCGGCGGGCTCGACGTCATCACCAGCGGTATCGAAGGGCCGTGGAACGCCACGCCGATCCAGTGGGACACGGGCTACGTCGACAACTTGCTCGATCACGAGTGGGAACCCCACAAGGGCCCCGGCGGTGCGTGGCAGTGGCGAGCGAAACACGAGGAGGACCTCGAGCCCGCACCGGACGCCCAGGACTCGTCGGAGACGCAGCTGCCGATGATGCTCACGACGGACGTCGCGCTCAAGCACGACCCCGACTACCGGGCGGTCCTGGAGCGCTTCCAGGAGAACCCCGACGAGTTCCAGGAGGCGTTCGCGCGGGCGTGGTTCAAGCTCCTGCACCGCGACATGGGTCCACCCGAACGGTACCTCGGCCCGGAGGTCCCCGACGAGACGATGATCTGGCAGGATCCCGTCCCCGGCGCCGACTACGAACTGGTCGGCGAGGAGGCGATCGACGAACTCGAGGCGGAGATTCTCGATTCGGATCTCTCCGTCCCGCAACTGGCCAAGACGGCGTGGGCGTCGGCGTCGACGTACCGCGACAGCGACAAGCGCGGCGGCGCGAACGGCGCCCGCATCCGCCTCGAGCCACAGCGAAGCTGGGAGGTCAACGAGCCCGAGGAGCTGGAGACGATCCTTTCGACATACGAGGAGATTCAGGGCGAGTTCAACGGCTCCCGCTCCGACGACGTACGGGTCTCGCTCGCCGACCTGATCGTCCTGGGCGGCAACGCGGCCGTCGAACAGGCCGCCGGCGAGGCCGGCTACGACGTGGAGGTACCGTTCGAACCGGGCCGCACGGACGCCGTACAGGAGCAAACCGATGTCGAATCCTTCGAGGCACTCGAGCCGAAGGCCGATGGCTTCCGGAACTATCTCGGTGGCGAGTACGACGATCTGTACGACTCGCCCGAGGAGCGGCTGGTGGACCATGCGCACCTGCTGACCCTGTCAGTACCCGAGATGACGGTGCTGGTCGGCGGCGTGCGCGCGCTGGGGGCGACCTACGGGGACGCCGACCGAGCCGCCTTCACCGACGAGCCCGACACCCTGACGAACGACTTCTTCGTGAACCTGCTCGATATGAACTACGAGTGGGAGCCGGTCTCGGAGGACGGAGACGTCTTCGAAATCCGCGACCGCGACACCGGCGACGTCGAGTGGGAAGCGACCCGCTTCGACCTCATCTTCGGCTCGAACGCCCGGCTTCGTGCACTCGCGGACGCCTACGGTGCCGCCGACGGCGAGGAAGTATTCGTCCGTGACTTCGTGGCCGCCTGGAGCAAGGTGATGACGCTCGATCGCTTCGGCCTCGAGTGAGTTCGACTGATACGGACTCGTCGTGCCGATGACCGGTGCGTACGACCCCGGAGTCGTCGATTTCGGGAAACAGTCCGTCCGGAAATCACCGAGAGCGCCTGCCCCGGGGACCGAGCGTACCTCGAGCCGGTCGTCTCGCGCGTGTACGATCTGGGCGGCACGCTGCCGAACGACGTCCGCGACTTCGCCGAGCCGTACCGCTGGTGGACGGGAACCGGAAACGAATACGCTCGCCTCCGCTCGTGCCCGGATCTTCACCCCGAAAACTCGGTCACGACCTCGACCCCGCTGGTCTCGTATCCGTCCATCGCCGCCAGCCGGTCGGAGACCTCCTCCAGCGACACCCGGTTCGTCACCAGCCGGCCCGGATCCAGCGCGCCCGACTCGATCATCCGGAGGAGTTCGTCGTACCGGGTGGGCGGCATGCCCCGCGAGCCGAGCACGGAGACGTCCCAGCGGGTGATCGCGTCCATCGGGAGCGCGATTTCGCCCCGCTCGGCCGCGGTCGTCAGCCCCAGTTGGACGTGCGTCCCGCGGGGGCGCAGGCAGCGGACGCTGTTACGACAGGTTTCAGCGCGCCCGAGCGCGTCGACGGAGACCTCGACGCCGCCGTCGGGGCCGGGCCCCGACCGGCCCGACGGCGAGTTACCGGCCGATTCGCTGCCCGACTCCACCCCGTCCGCCAGCTCGGCGACCGCTTCCGGGACGTCACCCACCTCGCTCGCGTTCACGGTCTCGTCCGCTCCCAGGTCCGCGGCCATCGACAGCGGCGCCTCCCGGACGTCGACCGCGATCGCGCTCGCACCGAGCGCGTCCGCGATCTGGACCGCGGCCAGTCCCAGACCGCCACAGCCGTGGACGGCCACCCGGTCGCCGGCCCCGATCCCAGCGCGGTGGGCCAGCGCGTGGAACGCGGTCGCGTACCGGCAGCCGAGCGCTGCCACGGTTTCGGCGGAGACGCTCGACGGGAGGCGAACCGCGTTGTACTCCGCGCCGGGCACGTGCACCCGCTCGGCGAACGCGCCGGGCGCGGCTTCCTCGAATCCCAGCGCGTAGCCGTCCTCGCAGACGTTCCCGCGTCCGTTTCGACACTGCGGGCAGGTGGCGTCGCCGAGGTTGAACGGGACGGCGACCCGATCGCCGACCTCCAGCGCGGTGACCCGCGAGCCGACCTCGCGCACCCGACCCGCGGGTTCGTGGCCGAGGATCTGCCCGAGCGGCACCCGGTCGTCGGCCCACTCGCCGTGGCCCATCCAGGCGTGCCAGTCGCTGCGGCAGATGCCACAGGCCTCGACTTCGACCACGACGCCGTGCGGGGCGGGCTCGGGCGGATCGACCTCATGGATCGCGAGCGGTTCGCCGTACCCCTCGAGCACTGCGGCGCGCATGGGCGTCGAGACGGGCGGGGGAGGGTAAAGCGTTCGCTCGGTGAACTGGAGACGTCGCGCCGGAACCGCCTGCGTTCGAGACGCCGGCCCGCCTTACCACCTTCCCGACGTATTTCAGGACGGGACCGCAAGGGCGTTCGATGAGCGATCACCTGCACTTCAACCTCTTCACCATGAACTCGGTGGAGCACGTTTCGCCGGGGACCTGGCGGATCCCGGGGGACCAGTCCCACCGCTACGTCGACCGGGAGTACTGGACGGAGGTGGCCAGGACGGCCGAGCGCGGCGGGCTCGACGCCGTCTTCTTCGCCGACGTCCGCGGGATCTACGACGTCTACGAGGACAGCCGCGACCCGGCGATCCGGCGGGCGATCCAGACGCCCTCGAACGCCCCGCAGTCGCTGGTGCCGGCGATGGCCGAGGTGACCGACCACCTCGGCTTCGCCGTGACGCGATCGACGTCGTACGTCCACCCGTACCAGCTGGCGCGGGAGCTCTCGACGCTCGATCACCTCACCGACGGCCGGGTCGCGTTCAACATCGTGACGTCCTACCTCGAGAGCGCCGCGCGCAACCTCGGACTCGACGGACGGATCGAGCACGACGAGCGCTACGACCGCGCCGACGAGTTCATGGAGGTCTGTTACCGCCTCTGGGAGGACTCCTGGGACGACGACGCGGTCGTCCGCGACGCCGACCGTGGCGTCTACACGGAGCCCGAGAAGGTGCGCGCGATCGACTTCGAGGGCGAGTACTTCTCCGTGGCGGGACCCCACGGCTGCGAGCCGTCTCCCCAGCGGACGCCCGTGCTCTACCAGGCCGGCTCCTCCGACCGCGGCCGGGAGTTCGCCGCCACCCACGCCGAGGCGGTCTTCGTCTCCCAGCCCACGATGGAGGCCACCCGGAGCTACGTCGAGGACATGCGCGAGCGCGTCGCCGAGACGGGTCGGGACCCGGACTCCCTCAAGTTCTTCCCCGGGATCGTGGTGATCACCGGCGAGAGCGACGAGATCGCGCGGGCGAAGCGCGAGACCTACGAGTCGTACGTCGACGTCGAGGGCACGCTCTCGCTGCTCTCGGGGTTCGTGGACATGGACCTCTCGGAGCTCGACCCCGATCAGAAGGTCGAGCACATCGAGACGGAGGCGATCCAGGGCGTCATCAACGCCTTCACCAAAAACGACCCCGACCGCGACTGGACGGTCGGCGAGGTCGCCCGCTTCGCGGGCCTGGGCTCGACCTCCCCGGTGGTCGTCGGCTCGCCCGCGCAAGTGGCCGACGAGATCGAGCGCTGGCGCGATGCGGTCGGCGTCGACGGCTTCAACCTGAAAGAGGTGACCCGGCCCGGCACGCTCCGGGACTTCGTCGAGCTGGTGGTGCCGGAGCTGCGCGAGCGCGGTCTCGCACGCGAGTCATACGGAGGCGGGACGCTCAGAGCGAACGTCTTCGGCCGCGAACGACTGGCGGTCGATCACCCGGGTCGACGGGAGTGATCCCGGCGGCGTCGGCCGGTCGACCTCTCTCGGGTCTGTAGAGCGACCTCTCTCGGGTTTGTGGATCGATCTCTTTCGGGCCCGTGGAGCGACCTCCTTCGAGTCTGCTGAGCGACCTCCCTCGGGCCCGTGGAGCGACCTCCCTCGGGTATGTTGGGCAATTTCGTCCGGGTCGGGGAGACAACCGCGGATAGCGTCTGCTGGTGGACCGCGGTCGACGTCGCCGGGAGCGTCAGCTATCGGGGGCATCGAAATACGAGAATCCGCGACCGGGGGTGATCGCCGTTCAGCCGAGTCGGCGTTCGCTCCGGGTCGGGCCGGCGGCGCCGTCGATCCCGTTCCCGGGCTCCAGATCGACCACGATCGGTCTGTCCGCCTCGCAGACCACCGTCACGCGGTACCCGGCGTACTCGAACGAGACGCTTCCCGAGCGGATCGTGCCGGTTCGGGTCGACGCGAAGAGCGCGTCGAGCGCGTCGGGGTCGATCGCGTCGTACAGCGCCGGCAGGTCGACCGGATCCGACCCCTCGCGCTCGGCGACGGCCCGGAGCACGGCGGCGGTCGTGGAATCGACGCCACCGCACGCGGTCGAATCGGCGGATCTCGTGAACACAGCCGAACCAAGTTGGGAGGGACCATATATATTGCGACGATTCCCTCCGGTCACGTAACTGTCGGGTACGCGACGACGGAAGCCCCGTCGCCGCTCACCCGATCACGCGTCCCACTCGCGCGAGCCCCTCCTCGAGCTCGTCGGTCGGCAGCCCGAAACCGATCCGGAAGTACTCGGGGCGGCCGAAGTACTCGCCGGGGGCGAGGACGACGCTCGCCTCCTCGACGACCGTTCTACAGAAGTCCTTCCCGTTCTCGAAGCCGTCGGGGACCGTGACGAGGCCGTTGACGCCGACGGGGTCGTACCACTCGAGGCCGCGATCGTCGAGGAAGTCGGCCACGCGGTCGCGGTGGTCGGCGGCGAGCGCGCGGTTCTCGCGGATGATCTCGTCCTCCGCGTCGCCCAGCGCCTGGCGGGCGACGTGCTGGCCGAAGATCGAGGGCGAGATAGTGGTGTAGTCCTTCCAGCGGACGGCCGCCTCGATCACTTCCCGGGGGCCGGCGATCCAGCCGAATCGCGTCCCGGCCAGCCCGTAGGCCTTGGTGAGGCTCGTCGTCGAGATCCCGTGATCGTAGCACTTCGCGACGGGCTCTCGGGGTTCCTCGGCGAGCAGGCGGTACACCTCGTCACAGAGGAGGTACGCGCCGTGGTCTGCCGCGACCTCGGCGATCGCGTCGACGACCGCCGGCGGGTGGTACCGACCCGTGGGGTTGTTGGGGTTGTTGAGCACGACGACGGCGGTCTCGTCGGTGACCGCCTCGGCAACGGCGTCGGGATTTAGTTCCCAGTTCGGTGGCTCGAGCGGGACGCGGCTCACTCGACCGACGGCCTCGGGAACCGCGTGGAGGGCCTGGTAGGTCGGCGTGACGACGACGGCGTGATCGCCCTCGCCGAAGCCGCCGTCGGCGCCGTCGGGCGCCGTTTCGTCGAGCAGCGCGAGGAACGCCAGGAAGTTGGCCTCCTGGGTGCCGCAGGTGAAGCAGACCTCGTCGGCGGCGCGGTCGTATCTCGCGGCGACGTCGGCCCGGAACTCGGGATCGCCGTCGGTCGGGATCACGTATCCCAGCTCGCCGGGGTCGGTGTCGAAGCGGTCGCTCGAGAGGCTGCGGATCCCGCTCTCGGCGAGCATGATGTCTGCGTCGTGCTCGTACTCGTCGAACCAGCGCTCGAGGCCGAATGGGGCGATCTGCATGTGGGTCGCTACGCGAGCGGGCTACCAAGTAGGCTGGGTCGCCGGCAGTCGGCGTCAGGGCCGACCACGGTTGTTTGTTGGAGCTGGACCGTCGGGTTACGACTCCCACCGAAATCCGGTGCGCTCCGCTGGCGGCTCCAGTGGACTCGCTGGTAACTCTGCTGGTGGCTCCGGCAGGTTGAACGCGCCCGGCGCGACGTCGTTCGGCGCGTCGTGATACAGGAGGGAGGACAGCAGCTGCAACTGACCCCGACCCACGCCGAGTTCGAACTGCCCGCCGCCGTACTGGTCGATGCCGCGATCCCGACAGTATTCGATCGTCTCGAACAGCGACTCCAGCGAGCCGAATCTGGAGGGCTTGATGTTCATCCAGCCCGGCTCCCATGGCAGATTCCGGACGTCGTCAAGGCCGTGGATCGGGGCGTCCCAGGCCACCCGCTCGCGGACCGCCGGTTCCTCGAACAGCGGCTCCGTCTCGGGGGTCAGCGCGGGGTCCTCGATCACCGCCTCCGGGAAGGCCTCGATGACCCGCTCGTAGAGCGTGGGGTCTGCGGGGGCGTCGACCTCGGTCCCCTCGTAGTGGCCTTTGAGGTCGAGGACGCGGACCGCGTCGAGGTCCGCGAGGGCGGCGATCAGCTCCTCGTCCCACTCGGGTGTGGGGTCGAGTTTGAACTCGATGTCGGGCACGCGCTCGCGGAGGCGCTCGACGCGGTCGAGCGTGGGCGGGTCGCCCAGTCGCGTGCTCGCGACGAATCGGACGGGGTCGCGCTCGCGGTCGAGCGCGCTCGCGAGGTCGGTCTCCGCCTGCCGGAGGGCGAGGTCGAGCGCGGCGCTCTCGATCGCCCACCGCCGATAGTGGCGAAATGCGGGGTTGTCGGGGTCGCCCGACGGGAACAGATCGAGGGCGCCGACGTGCTCGGAAAACGAGTCGACGGTGTACTCGCCCTGGAGGTCGGGCAGTCCCGTCCCCGCGAGCGTCTCGTGCTCGTCGGCGTCGTACGTGACGTCCTCGCCCTTGCCGGCGACGGTACCGTCGTGGGGTCCGGGACCGCCCAACGCGACGGTGGTCGTCACCCGGGTGAACTCGCTCGAGGTCTCACGCTCGTGTCGGTCGAGGGCGACCGACTCGATCGAGAGCGGCAGGTCCGCGATCCGGTCGTAGATCATACGCGGACTCTGCGGGCCAGCGAAAAGAGTGTTGACCCGATTCACTCCTCTCCGCGTCGCTCTCGAAGCCGCTGGCGCGTAAATTGGGGCTTCGCGCCGATCGTCTTTCGCTTGCTCCGGAACGAGCGGTAGAGCTGGACCGTCGCGAGGAACCCGAGCGCGCCCGCGGCGACGGCGACCTCGGGGGTCTCGAGCGCGTATCCCAGGCCGCTCGTCACGATCGCCGCGGCGAGCACGAACCCGTAGATCACCCGCCGGGCGAGCCGGTCGAAGTGGTCCTCGGGGTCCTCGATGCCGGCCCGGACGTAGAGGTCGTCGCGCTCGAGTCGGTCGAGGGCGCGCTCGGCTTTGGGCGGGACGCGGACCGCCGCCCGGGCTCCATCGCGGAGTTGCTCGCGGCTCTCGGTCAGGAACGTTCGAACCGACTCCTCGCGGTAGCCCTGTTCGGTCAGGTAGTCGGTCGCGACGTCGATGAAGTCGAAGTCGGGGTCGAGGGTGACGCAGACCCCTTCGACGACGGTCGCCACGCGGAGGACGAGCGCGAGGTTCTTGGGCAGCCGGAAGGGGAACTCGTAGATGGAGTCCTCGATGCGGTCGACGATCCGCTGGACGCGGTAGCGCTCGACGTCCTCGCCGCGGGCGTCCTGGATCGCCAACTCGAGCACTTCGGACATCACCGCGCGGTCGGCGTCCGGGCTCAGGGTTCCGGCCTCGACCAGCGCGTCGAGGACGGCGTCGGTGTCGCGGTTGGCGACGGCGACGTAGAAGTCGACGATCTTCTCCTGGATGAACGGATCCACTCGGCCCGACATGCCGAAATCGTAGAAGACGATCTTTCCGTCCTCGGTCACCGAGAGGTTGCCCGGGTGCGGGTCGGCGTGGAAGACGCCGTCCTCGATGATCATCTGCAGGTACGCTCGCTGGAGGGTCTCCGCCAGTCGGGTGCGGTCGACCCCGCGCTCGTCGAGGCCCGCGACGTCGGTGATCTTCGTCCCGCCGACGAACTCCATGGTGAGCACCCGCTCGCCCGAGCGCCCGTCGATCACGTCCGGGAAGACGAACCGGTCGTCGTCGTCGAAGTTGGCGGCGATCTCCCGGAGCATCGCGGCCTCGCGCTCGTAGTCCATCTCCTCGCGGATCGTCTTCGCGAACTCGTCGGCGAGGTTCTCGAGCGAGAACGCCCGGGCGTCGCCGACGAACCGCTGGAGCAGTGGCAGCGACCAGCGGATCACCCGGAGGTCGGCCTCGACGAGCTCCTCGACGCCGGGTCGGCGGACCTTCACCGCCACGTCGCGGCCGTCGGCTCGCGCGCGATAGACCTGTCCGAGGCTCGCCCCGCTGATCGCCTCGGTCTCGAAGTCGTCGAAGCGCTCGTCGACGGGGCCCAGCTCGTCCTCGACGACCTCGCGGGCCGCCTCCCACTCCGCCGGCGGGACCTCGTCCTGGAGGGCGGAGAGGACGTCGACGTACGCCGGCGGGAGCACGTCGGGTCGGCTCGACAGCAGCTGGCCCAGCTTGACGAACGTCGGCCCCAGCGCGAACAGCGACGCGAGCAGCACCTCCGCGCGTTCGCGCTGGGTCGCCGGATCGGCCCGTCTGGGTTTGCCGAACAGGAGGAAGCGCCGCCGATCGCGCGCGTACGCGAGTAACAGAGGGAGAAACTGCCACGCGACGAGAACGAACCGGCGGTACGCGCGGAGTCGCCCCAGAACCCTCACCTCGCGTTAGGCCGACTCGTCTTCGACTACGTCGATCGTCGTCGCGCCGTCTTTCGGCAGCCGCACCTCCACCACGCCGCGCTCGACGGCGGTCTCGACGGCCTCGCCGGTGACGTCGTCCGGCATCGTCAGGCTCAGCTCCCTGTTGACCGTCCGATTCTCTTCGACGTACTCGAAGTCGTCGGGGAAGGTTTCCTCGCGGCGGGCCTCGACGCACAACCGTCCGTTCTCGACGGTCACGTCGATGCTCGCCGCGGAGGCGCCCGGGACGTCGAGCACGAGCAGGTAGGCGTCGTCGCTTTCCAGCAGATCGAAGAATACGTCGTCGGGGAGTTCCCGCAGGGCGTCGCGAAGGGCGGCCATGGTGACCGGTTCGGAGGCCGGAACGAAAAAGGCCGCGGTAGGAGCGCGGGGACGGCGACCTGGAGCGGGTTGGCGGGGAGAACGACCGCGCTCGAGAACGAGGCACCCGTGCGAGGTCGGTGTGTCGCGGTGACCGATGAGCGTTCCGACACGTGCGGAAGCGGCCGAAGGCCGCGGCCGTCGCGCGATCGTCGCCATCGGTTTCGATGATCGCGGCTGTTTGTGCCGTCGCGTCTCTCTCGAGCGAGGCGAAAAATAAGTACGTTCGGCCGAAAGTCGCGGTCCATGAGAAGTGGCGAACCCGGCGGGTCGTCGAGACCGTGCGGGGTGGACGGTGGGGACGGATCCTCGAGCGGACTGGCGAAGCCGTGGTACGAGACCGGAATCGGCCTCGCGGTCGTGGGAGCGAACGTCCTCCTGACGATCGTGCTGGTCCTCCTGACGACCGATCTCTTCGTCTTCGGCTCGACGGAGGTGGCCGGCGCCGAGGTCGGCGTCGTCCCCTGGTACATCTACGTCTTCAGCGTGCTCGGGGCGCTCGGGTACGTCTTCACCGCACTGACCGACGACTTCCACTGCCCGACGGCCAAGGTACTGCAGTTCAACTTTCGGGTGCCGGCGGCGCTGCCCCTCGGCGCCGGCGTCTTCCTCCTCTCCGACGTCGTCCTCGCCGACGCGAGCGGGGTCGAATCGGTCGTCGCCGGGCTCGCCTTCCTCGCGGGACTGTACGTGAACCTGGCCTACCGGCGACTCGGTGCGCTGGCCGAGCGGCTCCTCCCGGACCGCGGGGACGGGCGCGGAGACGCTGGCGCCGACGACGACGGGGACGCGCCCGAGGACGACGGGGACGCGGCCGAGGACGACGGGGACGCGGCCGATGACGGTACGGAACGACGGCCCAAGGGGGGCACGGAGCGATCGATCGAGTTCGACGAGCGCGGCGACGGGGCGGCGGCGACCGAGGACGCGGACGAGGGTACCGACGGCCCGGCCGGCGAGCGGACTGGGGAGCGGCCGGCCGAGTAGGGCCGCCTCCGGGCCGTCGGTTGGCGGCCCCAGCTCGTCGGTTTCCGTCCCCAGTCCGTCGGTTGCCGGCCCCCAATCCGTCGGTTAGCGGCCCCCAGTCCGTCGGTTAGCGGCCCCCAGTCCGCCGGTTTTCGCTCCCAATTCGTCGGTTACTGGCCCGCGCTCCATCGGTTTCGGGCTTCTCATCTGCCGGTGATAGCCTTCGGCCGTCGACGGCCGACACGCAGTCCGCGGATCACGCGCTCCGGATTCGAAGCGTGCGGCCCCGGGTCCCCACGCTTTTTGCCTCGCCGGACGGAGGCTCATCCATGGAAGGCGCCGATCCCGATCGCCGGACGGCCGGATTCAAGGAGCGAACGCGGGTGGACGAAGCGCGGGCGATCCTGCGCGAGGCCGTCGTCGGGGCGGACGAGTCGGTCGGCGGGGCGGCGGGCGAGCCGGTCGTCGACGTCGAGACCGTTCCGATCGAATCGGCCGACGGTCGCGTCCTGGCCGAGTCGGTGACGGCCGAGCGGGACGTTCCCCACTACGAGCGCGCGGCGATGGACGGCTACGCGGTGCGCGCCGCGGACACCCACGGCGCCTCGGGCCGGTCGCCAGCGGTGCTCCGGATCGCCGAGGGACGCGACGACGGACCGGCGCCAGTCGAGCGCGGAGCCGCCGCCAGGGTCCACACCGGGAGCGCGCTTCCCGACGGCGCCGACGCCGTGGTGATGATCGAGCACGTCACCGAGCTGGCGGACCTCGGCGAGCTCGAGGTCGAGGACGCGGTCGCCGCGGGCGAGAACGTCGCGCCCGTCGGCGAGGACGTGGAGGCGGCCGCGACGCTCTACGAGCCCGGCCACCGGCTGCGGCCGTCGGACCTCGGCCTCCTGCGGTCGGTCGGCGTGGATCGCGTATCCGTCGCCGACGGGCCGACGGTGAGCGTGATTCCGACCGGCGAGGAGCTCGTCGACCCGGGCGAGGAACCCGGACCGGGACAGGTCGTCGAGACGAACGGCCTCACCGTCTCGCGGCTGGTCGAACGCTGGGGTGGCGGGGCGACCTACCGCGACGTCGTCACGGACGATCCGGACGCGCTCCGCGCGGCGATCGAGCGCGACCTCGCGGCGGACGTCGTCGTCACGACGGGCGGCTCGTCCGTCGGCGAACGGGACCTCCTGCCGGAGGTGATCGACGGGCTCGGCGAGGTGCTCGTCCACGGCGTGGCGCTCAAGCCGGGCCACCCCGTCTGCCTCGGGATCGTGGAGGAGACGCCCGTGCTCGCGCTCCCGGGCTACCCCGTCGCCTGCATCGTCAACGCCGTCCAGTTCCTGCGCCCCGTCCTGCGGTGGCTGGAGGGCGCGCCCGTCGAGGACCACCCGACGGTCCGGGCGCGCCTCGACCGGAAGATCCCCAGCGAGCCGGGGACGCGGACGTTCGCCCGGGTGAAGCTGGAGGCGCGCGGGACCGACGGCGATGACGATCGCGACTCGGACGACGGGGAACGGTCGCACGCGGCGATTCCGACCCGGGCCAGCGGATCGGGCGTCCTCTCGAGCGTCGCACTGGCGGACGGCTGGGTGGTCGTCGACGAGTCCCGGGAGGGGATTCCGGCGGGCGAGACGATCGACGTCGAGCTGTGGGAGTCTCCGGACGGGTGATCGTCGAGCTGTGGAATCGATCGGGCCGTTCGCCACGCTCGAGGCGACCGGCCGGATCCGCCGGCCTCGTCGCGTCAACGCTCTTGGCGACCCGGGTTCAATAGCGACCCGTGATGCGAACGGCTCGGACCGACGCCTCGCTGCTCCCCGCGCTCGACCTCGAGTCGACGGTGAGGGCCGGTCACGACGTGGGGCTCCACGCGGTCGCCGCAGGCGATCCCGACGACCCGCTCGTCGTCCTCCTGCACGGCTTTCCGGAGTTCTGGTACGGCTGGCGCAACCAGATCGAACCCCTCGTCGAGGCCGGGTTTCGGGTGCTCGTCCCGGACCAGCGGGGCTACAACCTGAGCGAGAAGCCCGGCCGCGTCTGGGACTACCGGATCGAAGCGCTCTCCCGCGACGTCGTCGAACTGATTCGGGGCGAGGACCGCGAGTCCGCGCACGTCGTCGGCCACGACTGGGGCGGGGCCGTCGCCTGGGACCTCGCGCTCCGGTACCCGGACGCCGTCGACCGGCTCGGCATCTGTAACGTCCCGCACCCGTCGGTGTTCCGACGCCACCTGCGGTCGAACTGGAAACAGCTGCGCAAGAGCTGGTACGCCTTCTACTTCCAGCTGCCGTGGCTTCCCGAGCTGGGCTGTCGGAGGGGAAACTACGCTGCCCTCGAGAAAGCCATGCGCGGTCGCGCCGCGCCCGGCTCGTTCACCGACCGCGACCTGGACCGGTATCGCGAGGCGTGGTCGAAATCCGGTGCGCTCACCGCCATGCTCAACTGGTACCGCGCCGCGGTTCGCCACCGGACCACGCCGCCCCGCGAGATCGTCGCGCAGCCGACCGCGGTGATCTGGGGCGAGGAGGACGTCGCGCTGGAGGCCGACATGGCGCCCGAGAGCCTCGCCTACTGCGAGGACGGCCGTCTCGAACGCTTTCCCGGCGCGAGTCACTGGGTCCCCCACGACCGGGCCGAGGCGGTGACGGCGCTGCTCGTCGAGCACCTCTCCGCCGAGTGAACTCGAGTCGCGAGAGATTTTACGCCCGGGTCTCGAACGCCCGCCCATGGAACGCAAGGAGTTTCGCGACCTGGCCGACCCGGAGGAGGCCCGCGAGGCGATCCGCTCGCTCGCGCTCGAGGGCGGGATCGAGCGGGTCCCCCTCGCCGAGGCGAGCGGCCGAGTGCTGGCGTCGCGGATCGACGCCGAGCTCGACGTCCCGGGATTCGATCGGGCGAGCCTCGACGGCTACGCGCTTCGGGCGGGCGACACCGTCGGCGCCGACGAGGCGGATCCCGCGAGGCTGACGGTCGTCGGCGAGGTGCACGCCGGCGAGGAGCCGTCGGTCGCGGTCGGCGAGGGCGAGGCGGTCGAGATCTCGACTGGCGCGGTGATGCCCGACGGGGCGGACGCGATGGTCCCCGTCGAGCGGACGGACGCCGACGAGGACGCGGTATTGGTCCGGACGAGCCTGGCGCCGGGGGACAACGTGATGTTCGCCGGCGCGGACGTCGCGGCGGGCGAGCGCGCGCTCGGGCCGGGAACCCGGATCACGCCGCGGGAGGTCGGCCTGCTCTCGGCGCTCGGCGCCGATGAGGTGCCCGTCCGGTCGTCCCCGCGGGTCGGGATCGTCTCGACGGGCGACGAGCTGGTCCCGCCCGGCGAGGCGCTCCGCAGCGAGCGCGGGGAGATCTACGACGTCAACGGCTACGCGATCGCCGCGGCCGTCTCCGAGGCCGGCGGCGACCCCGTCCGCTATCCCCACGTCGGCGACGACTGGGACGCGATGGAGGACGTGTTGCGCGAGGCGGCGGGCGAGTGCGACCTCGTGCTCTCGTCCGGTTCGACCAGCGCCAGCGCCGTCGACGTCGTCTACCGCGTGATCGACGAACTCGGCGAGCTCCTCCTGCACGGCGTGAGCGTCAAACCCGGCAAGCCGATGCTCGTCGGCCGCCTGGACGGGTCGGCCTACGTCGGCCTGCCCGGCTACCCCGTCTCGGCGATGATGGTGTTTCGAACCTTCGTCGCGCCGGCGATCCGCGAGGCCGCCGGGCTCCCCGCGGCCGAGACGGCGACGGTCGAGGGCCGGATGGCCGTCGAGGAGCGCTACGCCGAAGGCCGGCGCCGGCTCATGCCCGTGGGCCTGGTCGAATCCGGGCCGGACGAACGGCTGGGCGGCGAGGGCGAGGGGCCGCCTACCGGCGCTCCGCTCGTCTACCCGGTCGACAAGGGCAGCGGCGCGACGACGAGCCTCGCGGCGGCCGACGGCATCGTCGAGGTGTCCGCGGATACGGACTACCTCTCGGCGGGCGAGCCGGTGACGGTGACGCTCTTCTCGCCCGACGTCGAGCCGCCGACGCTGCTCGGCGTCGGCGAGGACGACCCGACGATCAACCGCGTCCTCGACCGCCTCGAGAACCCGCGATACCTCTCCGAGGGGAGCCGTCCCGCGGTCCGCCGGCTCCGGACGGGCGTCCCGGACGTGGCGGTCGTCGCGGGGCCCGTGGAGCGCGAGCTCGCCGCCGACGAGATCGGGCGCTTCTCGCGGACGTGGGGGCTCATCGTCCCGCGGGACAACCCCGACGCCGTCGAGGGGCTCGCGGACCTGATCGAGCGCGACCTTCGGTTCGTCAACCGGACGACCGACTCCGGGATGCGCCGCAGCCTCGACGCCTCGCTCGCGGAGCTCGCCGAGCGAACCGGGCGCGGGCGCCGCGCGGTCGAGGGGGCGATCGACGGCTACGCGGCGGGCCTGCGAGCCCACGAGAGCCCCGCCCGCCGCGTCGCGGCCGGCGACGCGGACGCCGCCCTCGGCCTCCGGGAGACCGCCGAGCGCCTCTCGCTGGGGTTCGTGCCCGTCGACGAGGAACCCGTCCGCCTGCTCGCGAACCCCGATCGACGCGAAAAGGAGGGCCTCGAGCGGCTCGAGACCGCGTTCCGCACCGTCGTCGAGGACGTCGCGTGATCGGGTCGTCTCTCGCACGTCCTGCCGGACCGATTCGACGCTCGCGTTGTCTCGCTCGAATCGGGTCGCCGCGAGCGTGACTCACGTGATCGGACCGGCTCTCGCGTGGTCTCGCGTGAATCGGATCGAGTCACCGCGAGCGTGGCGTCGCCTCGCAAGCGGTGCTCGGACCGATTCCACCGCCTCTCGAATCGTCCCGTCGGCCTCCGCCGGCGATCGGTAAGCGAACCTGACCGTCGTCGACGCTGAGTGTGGCGTTTTTACGGCTCTTCGGTGTACTCTCTCCGATGTCCACGATCGCCGAGTTCCGGGTTCCCGCCGACGACCTGGCCCTCTCGGCGGCCTTCGACCGGCTGCCGGAGATGGTCGTCCAGCTCGAGTCCTCGATATCGCGAACGGTGCCGTCCCTGTGGATCGCCGGCGGCGATCCGGCCGAGGTGGGAGCGGCGCTCGCCGCCGATCCCTCGGTGGACGACGCCGAGCTCCTGATCGAGACGGTCGACCGACTCCTCTACGACGTCACGCCGGCGCCGGCGACCCGGCGGCGCTTCGACCGGCTCCTCGAGGCCGACGCGACCGTTCTCGACATCACGGGAAAGAACGGCTGGTGGCACCTCGAGATGCGATTTCCGGAGCGAGACGCCCTGGCCACCACGCACGACCGCCTCGACGAGAACGGCGCGTCGGTCGAGGTCGTCCGCGTGGCGAAGCTGGGCGGTCGTCCGGGAACCGGGCACCCTCGACTCACCCCCGAACAGCGCGAGGCCCTGGTGGCCGCCTTCGAGCACGGCTACTTCGAGATTCCCCGGCGGACCTCGATGGAGGAGCTGGCCGCCGAGCTCGGCATCTCCCACCAGGCGCTCTCCGAGCGGCTGCGTCGGGCCTACGAGACCCTCGTCGACGCCGAGTTGCAACCGGCGAGCGGTCGATCGGTCTGACGTTTCGGGCCGGCGGTGACCGAGGACGACCCGCGAGTACGGCCTACCTCAGCTCGTCGAACGACTTCACGCGATAATCGCCGAGCACGCAGTGACCGCGCTGTTCCGGACCGAGTCGGTCGACGTGGATGGCGTCGAGGCCTGCGTTCCAGGCGGCGCCGACGTCGCAGGAGCCGTCGCCGGCCAGCACGCCCGCGTGGCCGTTGTGCGCGACTCCGAGGTCGGCCATCACGGACTCGACCGGACGCGGGTCGGGCTTCCAGCCGGTCTCCTCGGTGCAACAGAGGACGACGTCGAACCAGTCGCGGATGCCGACGTGCTCGAGGACGGGCTCGGCGAGGAACGCCTGGCAGTGGGTCACCAGCCCCACCGGCGCGTCGAGGGTACCGACGAACTCGGCGTCTTCGTGAAGGTAGGTGGACTCCGCGCGGACGAGCGGGTCTTCCTCGGCGTGGAAGGCCGTCCAGAACGCTTCCGGGTCGATCCCCCACTGGCGGAGCTGGCGGTCCCGGGACCCCGTCAGCCCGTGCCAGACGATCTCGGCCTCCTCGTCGGTGAACCGGCGACCGAGCCGGTCGCCGACCCGGTCGAACACCTCGCGGGTGTAGCGCCACTCGACGTCGACGAGCGTGCCGTCGAGGTCGAGCAGCCAGAAGTCGTACTCGGAGACCATCGGGAACGCACACTAGGTCGTTGTTCGACAAGAAATTTCCGGCGTTTCACCGGCGATGATCCCCACTCGATCGGAACGTGGACGTCGGGCTGGTGGGCGAAGGACTGGGTCGCGAGAAGCGGTCGGGCTCGCGGGAGCGGT
>SKPV01000196.1 GCA_007119345.1 Halovivax sp. | reverse complement strand
CCGTCGGGCCGATCGTCGGCGCGATCGGTGCCGGTACGGTCCTGATCGCGGTGTACACGACGCCGCTCACCGGCCGCTGGTCTCCCGACATCGGCGTCTACGTCACCCTCGTCGGCGGGCTTCTCGTCGCGGGAACGGCTATCGCGTCGCTCGTCCCGAGGTACAGGCGCCGTCCGTAGACGGGTGTCCGACTCCCGGCCGACCGACCGGCGACGTTCGAGAGGCGAATATCCGGGGAAGGAAGACCCTCGACCGTTGGACGGTGACCGCCGCGCGGGACGGTAAGTTCGTTGGACTCGAACTGACGGCCGCCACGGCGTCCGTCCGAGACACGGAGCCACCGATCCGGCGGGATCGCCGGCCGTTCCGCGACGATCGCTCAGGCGGTCAGCACCGGTCGGTCCGCGGTCCTGACGATGCGCTCGGCGACGCTGCCGATCCGATCGGTTCGCGTGTGACCCTGTCCCTGGTAGCCGATCACGATCAGGTCGGCGTCCAGTTCCGCCGCCTTCTCCCGGACTTCCTCCCAGGGGCGGCCGTGACAGACGTTCCAGGAGCAGTCGATGCCGGCGTTGTCCGCTCGATCGGCGATCTCCTCGAGCATCGCCGCGCCGCGATCCTCGAGGGTGTCGAGGACGATCTCGGCGCTGCTCAGCGCCGGTTCGCCGTACCGGTGGGTCTCCACGCAGTACATCGCGTGCACGTCCGCGTCGTACCTGTCCGCGAGTTCGAGCGCGTGTTCGACCGCCCGGTTTGCCGGGTCGCTGCCGTCCGTCGGGACGAGGATCGTGTCGTACATCGGTCTGGGCTATCCACGTCGAAGGCCGTGAAATAGCTCACACCGCCTCGGATGATAGGACGGGGTCGGGGCCGGAGCACTTAGCACCGCGCGCTCGAGGCGGGCCGCGTGAGCCGAACGCTGGTGATCCGCGTGTCATCGACGTCCTCGACGACGATCGCGACGCCGTCGACGGTGAACCGTTCGCCCGCCTCGGGGAGTCGGCCAGCCCGGTCGAGGACGAGTCCGGCCACGGTGTCGGCGGTCGGCGGCTCCGGCAGGTCGAGGTCCAAGGCGTCGTTGACCTCGGTCACGGAGACGTCGCCGCGGACGACGGCGGTCCGGTCGTCGATCGCCCGGATCGGAACCGCTTCGCGCGGCCGAAGAATCTCGCCGACGATCACTTCGGTGGGGTCTTCGGTGGTGACGATGCCCTCGGTGGTGCCGAACTCGTCGATCGCGACCGCGAGATGGGTCTGGGCGCGTTGCAGCTCCGCGAGCACGTCGTCGGCCGGCATCGTCTCCGGGACGTGGATCGTCGGCTCCATCACGACCGCGAGGTCCAGTTCGTCGGGATCGCGCTCGCCGTAGTCGCGCTCCCGGAGGAGGTCGCAGACGTGGACCGTCCCGACGACGGTGTCGAGGTCGTCCTCGTACACCGGCAGGTGCGTGAAGCCGCTGTAGGCGCAGATCTGGAGCGCCTCTTCGATCGAGTCCGTCGTCGAGACCGCCACGACGTCGGGACGGGGGACCATGATCTCGCTCACGGGCAGTTCGTCGAACCTGAACGCCCGACGGAGTCGGTCTCGTTCGTCGGGCTCGATGGCGCCCGCCCGCTCGCCCGCCACGATCAGGTCCTGGAGTTCGCGCCTGGTGAGGTAGGCGGACTCGATCGTCGTCTCGGCGCCGACGAGGCCGTTGACGGCGCGAGTCAGCGTGTCGAAGACGACGACGAACGGATACAGCAGGTACTCCGAGAGGCGGATCGGCCGGGCGACGCGGAGGGCCCACGACTCCGTGTTCTCGATGGCGTAGGACTTGGGCGCGCTCTCGCTGAAGAGCAAGACGAGCGACGTGATCCCGACGGTCGTCAGCAGGACCGCCTGTCCCCCGGTGACGTAGAATCCGAGGAGGGCGGTCGCGACGCTCGACATGGCGACGTTCGCGACGTTGTTCCCGACCAAGATCGTGACGAGGAGGCGGTGCGGATCGCCGCGGAGCTCCTCGACGACGGTCGCGTTCGTCGCCCCGGTCTCGACGAGGGCGTCGAGTCGGTGTCGCGGGAGCGCGAACATCGCGATCTCCGACGACGAGAAGAATCCCGAGATCGCCATCAGGAGCGCGATCGCCAGCACGCCGCCGGCGGTGAGCAGCCACAGCGGCAGCTCCGGAGCGGGGGCCGATAGCCAGACGGGGACCGCGGTCGCGGCTGCGTCCAGCGGTCCCGGGACCGCCGAGGCGGACGACGCGGCGAACTCGAGGGGGGCTAGGGGCTCCTGGTCCATCGGGATCACTACGGCGAGGAGGTCTAAAAGCGGTCGCGAGCGGAGCAGGCCCTTCGTGGCTCGGGACGGTCGATCTCGTCAGGGGAGCAGTCGCCGCAGACGCGACGGGACGGGATCGTGACGCTTCGCCAGGATCACCGTTCCGGCGGCGTGTCTCCCGACGCCATCCGAGATCGACCCGAGAAGTGCTCGCTGGAGGAGTCCGCCGCGCGAGACGCCCAGCACCGTCACGTCGTGTTCGGTCGTCCGGTCGGTGATCGTTCCCGCGACGCCGTCGGCTTCGACCAGGTCGCGCTCGACGGATCGGACGCCCTCGAAGCCGTCGGCCCGTTCGGCGAGCAGCGCCCGTGCCTCCTCGCGCGACAGCTCCGGTTCGTCCGGCTCGAGTACGTGGAGCAGGGTGACCGAGGCGTCGTTGCGCCGAGCGATCGAGGCGGCCGTCTCGGCGGCGAACGCGTCGTGGGGGCCGCCGGCGACCGGGACGAGGACCGAGCCGATCTCGTCGGGTCGCGGCGTCTTGATCCGCTGGACGAGCACGTCACAGGGAGCGTCGTCGAGGACCTTGTCGACGTGACTCCCGAGGACGACGTCCGTGCGCGGCGGCCGGCCACGCCACCCGAGCAGGATCGCGTCGACGTCGTGCTCGTCGACGGCCCCGACGATCCCGGTCGCCACGCCGCGGGCCATGCGGATCCGCTGGTCGGCGGGGATGCCGTGGGACTCGACGCGCTCGACGGCGTCCGCGAGCATCGCTTCGTGTTCGTCCTCGAGCAGGT
>SKPV01000011.1 GCA_007119345.1 Halovivax sp. | reverse complement strand
TCCAGGTGATCAAGTCCGACAACACCGAGGAGTACGAGTCCGAGCGCGTCGACGACGTCTCCCGGAACTACTTCGAGAAGAACTGGGAGGCGATCTGGATCCGGATCAAGTTCTTCCCCGGACTCCAGTTGATCTCCGGGATCGGCTTCGTGCTGACGTTCATCGTCGGCGGCTACTGGGTGTTCACGGAGTCCGCTCCCGGTCCGTTCACCGGTGACCTCCAGGTGGGGACGTTCGTCATCTTCATCCTCTACACCCAACAGCTCGTCTGGCCGATGGCGCAGTTCGGCCAGATCATCAACATGTACCAGCGCGCCGAGGCGTCGAGCGAGCGCATCTTCGGGCTGATGGACGAGGACGGTCGCATCGACCGCGAGCAGGATGCCGACCCGCTCGCGGTAACCGACGGCCGCGTCGAGTACGACGCGGTCAGCTTCAGCTACGATAACGACCAGGCCGACGGCGAGCGCGAGGAGAAGATCATCGACGACGTCTCCTTCACCGTCGACGGCGGCGAGACGGTCGCGCTCGTCGGCCCGACGGGTGCCGGCAAGTCGACGGTCCTGAAGCTCCTGTTGCGACTGTACGACGTCGACGACGGAGCCGTCCGCATCGACGGCCAGGACGTCCGCGAGGTCTCACTCTCCTCGCTCCGCCAGTCGATGGGCTACGTCGGCCAGGAGTCGTACCTCTTCTACGGCACCGTCGAGGAGAACATCGCCTACGGCACCTTCGACGCCACCCACGAGGAAATCGTCGCGGCGGCGAAGGCGGCGGAGGCCCACGACTTCATCCAGAACCTCCCCGACGGCTACGACACCGAAGTGGGCGAACGCGGCGTCAAGCTCTCGGGCGGCCAGCGCCAGCGCCTCGCGATCGCCCGCGCGGTGCTCAAGGATCCGGAGATCCTGATCCTCGACGAGGCGACCAGCGACGTCGACACCGAGACCGAGATGCTGATCCAGCGCTCGATCGACGAGCTCACCGAGGATCGGACGACGTTCGCCATCGCCCACCGGCTCTCGACGATCAAGGACGCCGACCAGATCGTCGTCCTCGAGGGCGGCCGGATCGTCGAGCGCGGCGCCCACGAGGAGCTGCTGGCCAACGACGGCCTCTACGCCCATCTCTGGGGGGTCCAGGCCGGCGAGATCGACGAGCTCCCCCAGGAGTTCATCGAGCGCGCCCAGCGCCGGACGGCGCGGACGCAGGCGCGCCAGGACGACTAGGGATCGGTCGGCGGTCCGTCGCGGTTTTTCTCAGAACGACTCCTGTTCGCGCTGGCCGTCCTGGCCGGGTGCACCCTCCTCCTGGCGGTCCTCGCCGGGCGCGGGCGGCGTCCGGTCGCTGTAATTTTTCCGCCCGATGGCGTCGTCGCTGACCATGTTCATCATCGCCTGCTCGACTTCCTCGTAGCTGCGGTACTCGTCCTCGTTCAGCGGCCCGATCAGTTCCTCGAACGTGATCGACTCCTCGCCCATCTCGAGTTCTTCGTCGCCGTACTCCTCGAGGAGTTCGTCCTGGCTGGCCGGGTAATCGTGCCCTTCGAGCTTCTCGGGAAGGTTGCCGAGTTCGACGCCCAGTTCGCGGTTCCGGTCACTCATGCGTGGGTGTGGTTCACACCGGCGGAAACCGTTTCGCCCTGCCGTCGCGGGGTCGGTGCCACAGCATGGGGGTGCCGTCGAAGGGTTGGTGCCCTCGCGTGGTCGGTGCCGTCGAACGGTCGACCGGAGCTGGCGAGCGAGTGGGCCGTCCGTCCGCCGCCCCCGCGGCCCGTCGGTCGCCGTCGGACGGCACTTACAAGGCCCGACCGACCGACGTGACGGGTATGCACCTGGAACGCGCCGCGTGGACCGACGCGGCGGCGCTGGAGACGAATCTGGCCGTCCTGCCGGTCGGGAGCACCGAGCAGCACGGCCCCCACGCCCCGCTCGGGACGGACACCATGACCGCGCGGGCGGTGGCCGAGGCGGGGGTCGAGCGGTTCGACGGCGAGGTCGCCGTCGCCCCCGCACTCCCGGTCGGGATCGCCGAGGAACACCGCCACTTCCCCGGGACGATGTGGCTCTCTCCGGAGACGTTCCGGGACGCGATCCGCGACTGCGTCGGGGGCCTCGCCCACCACGGCTTCGACCGCGTCGTCCTCGTCAACGGCCACGGCGGGAACGTGGGCGCCCTCCGCGAGGTCGGCGCCCGAATCAGCCGCCACGACGACGCTTACGCCGTCCCCTTCACCTGGTTCGAGGCGGTCGGCGAGCACGCGGCGGACATGGGCCACGGCGGTCCGCTCGAGACGGCGATGCTCCGGGCGATCGCGCCCGACCTCGTCCGCGATGACCGGATCGAGGACGCCCGCGCCGGCGCCGCCGACGGCTGGGGCGAGTGGGTCAGCTACGCGAACCTCGCGTACGACGCGGCCGAATTTACCGAAAACGGGGTCGTGGGCGATCCCGCTGCGGGTGACGCCGCCCGCGGCGAGGAGCTACTGGAGGTGGCCGGCGAGGCGCTGGCGGCACTGCTGGCGGCCGTCGCGTCGCGGGACCCGACCGAGCCCGAGCGGCGAGGGTGATCGGCGTCGGTCGGCTCGGGCCGCTACTCGTCGTCCTCGCCCGCGCCGCCGGCCTCCTGCAGCGTCCCGCGGAGGCCGGGGATCGTCGCGGTCAGGTCGCCGACCTGTTCGCCCGCTGCCTCGATGTCCTCGATGGCGGACTCGAGGTCGGCGATCTCGTCCTCCAGGTCCTCGGCGTCGTCGAACGCGTCCGCGCGCTCGCCCATCGTGTACCACTTCTTGGCGTCTCGCAGGTGGTCGACCGCGTCGCCGGCGTCGAGGGCGGTCTTCAACCCGTTCAGCGCCCCGAGGACGTTGTCGGCGTCGGTCCCCCAGATCTCGTCCGCGGCGGGGAGGGCGTCCCAGGCGTCGGCGAGCGACGACTCGACGTCCTCGCGCATCTCGGAGGCCGCCTCGCCGAAGAGCTCGTCGTCGGAGAGTGAGGCTTGGCTCATGCGCTGACGTAGACCGCCTGCGGGGTTAAACGGTAGCCCGAAAGTGAAAGTGAAAATTGCCGTCCTGGATCCCGAACCGTTCGAGCGTGGCGATCTCGCGCCGAACGTGCGATGCCGGTCGACCCCGCTCCCCATCGCGGCCGCCTCGCTGCGAGTGTGGAATCATAGGACTTTCGTGAATTAGTTGAATCATCTTGAGGAGAACGTCCTTGAATAGTTCATGTGTCCCAAACGGGGCAGCGCAAACCAGTATTTTTAATAAATACCGTACTGAGGGAACGATCGCACATGTCGACACGGGAAGAGGAACTCGTCCGCCTCCTGGTCAGCGAACGCAACCGAGCGATACTGACGCGCCTCACCGACGCTTCCCGCCCTCTCACCGTGACCGAACTCGCCGAACACCTCGCCTCTCGCGAACGCTCCGTGGTTCGGAGGACCGACTTCGAGCGCGACCTCCAGCAAACGCGCATTTCGCTGCATCACAACCTCCTTCCCAAGCTCGACGAAGTCGGCGTAGTGCGGTACGACCGCGAGGAGAACGTCGTCTCCGCGCCGGACGGCACGCCGGTCGACCCGACGTGGTTCGGCGCCCGACAGTTCGACGAACTCATGTCACGGTTCGGAACCAGCGGCGAGACCGACGAGGCGACCGTCGGCGTCATCGAGGGTCGGGAGAACGTGCTCGAGTACGGCCAACGACTCCTCGACGAGGCGGCGGAGGAGCTGTTTCTCATGTACGTCTCCGAGGAGATGCTCAACGAGGAGTGTCACCACCACGTGGAGGATGCGATCGACCGGGGCGTTTCGATCTCGATCGGCTCCCAGAACTCGCGGGTCCGGGACGTCGTTCGTCGGCACTTCCCGGAAGTGACGATCTGGGAACCGCAGGTGGACTGGATGAACGACCGATCGAGTGCGCCGAAGGTCGGACGTCTCATCTTCGCCGACCGCGACACGATCATGCTCGCCATCGTTCACGAGGTGGACGACGAACCGCCGGCGGATACGACGAGCGACTCGAGGTCGCTGGCGGAGGCGAACGAGGGCGCGCGCGTCGAACGAGCGATCGTCGGTGAGGGCGAGGAGAACCCCCTGGTCGTGCTCGTTCGAGAACTGCTGGGCCCGCGACTCGACCATCTCGACTACCAGAGCGACGAATTCCGGCGCGAACTCCCCTTCTGATCATGACCAACACGCCGAACACCGGCGGCGGATCCGACCACTACCGATCGACGAACGCCGGCCGAATAACTGCCACCATCGCCGACGACGAGCGCCCGAGTCACGCGGTCGTGAGAGCCGTCGCGACGATCACGAACGCGCCGCCGCTCGATCTCGCCCCGCTGTGCGACGCGACCGATCCGGATCACCTGAACGAGCTGTTCGACGACCCGACCGACGCCGCCGCGTCGACGGAGCTGTCCTTCGCGTACGCCGGCTGCGAGGTGACGGTCGTTCGCGACGAGATACGCGTCCGCGTGACCGACCCGGATACGGTCTGAAGCGGGATCCGGATACGGTCTGAAGCGGGATCGAACCGCTCTCGTCCGACGCCGGCCGGCCCACCGTCAGTTCGCTCGCCGTCGGTGAGGACCCGCCGAGGGACTTCCATCGCCGACGCTCGCTCGCAGATCCCAGCGGCGCGGCGTTCGCGGGTTCGTTTCACCACGCTCCACCGTGGCCCACCAGCCCGAGCCGACGCCTCGGCGGGGACGAACCCGCTCACCCGCCTCGCTCGCGGACCGATTTAACCCGCATCAGCGGGTAGCCGTCCTCCATCGCCATCGTCGCGACCACCTCCCGACCCTCGTAGTCGACGACGATCTCGACCTCGAGAAAGCGACCGGTGAGCTCCGTATACTCGGCTGTCGAGTCCGCGAGCGTCGCCTCGAGCGCCTCCTCGTCGATCTCGACGGTCACCGCGACACAGTGGGGTTGGTTCTCGATCGACTCCTCCATCGCCGCGGCGAGACTGTCGGCGCTGGCCGGCGAGACCGGCGTCCCGGCGAACTGGTGGTACAGCGAGCCGAACTTGATGCCCGCCTCGAAGCAGGCGACCTCGGCGTCGGTCGGTGCCGTCTCCTCGCCGGTCGGCGGGTCCGAGTCGGTCGACATACGCGTCCGCTGGACCGCGGGGGAGAAGGCGGTTCCGGTGATCGGCCGGGCGGCGCCGGACCGGCCGCGGTCGGCCGCGCGGATTCGCGGGCGACATCGCGGCCGTCTGTCACGCCCTCGGTCAGACCGCAAGCTACGTATCGGGGTGTCCCCTTCCCCCGTACGAATGGCACAGTCGGTCCTCCTGACCGGGGCGGCGGGTCGCGTCGGCGAGGCGATCCTGGGGAGACTCGCCGACGACTACGAGTGGCGACTGTTCGACCGCGAACCGCCGACCGAGGATCTTCCGGGAGAGTTCTTCGTCGGCGACGTCACGGACGCCGCGGACCTCAGCGAGGCGATGACGGGCATCGACGTCGCGATCCACCTGGCGGGCGATCCGCGTCCCGAGGCGCCGTGGACGAGCGTCCTCACCAACAACGTCGACGGCGCCCAGAAGCTCTACGAGGCGGCCGTCGACGCCGACGTCGAGAAGGTCGCGTTCGCCTCCTCCAACCACGCCGTCGGCGCCTACGAGACCGACGAGCGGACGCCCGGGCTCTACCGCGCCGACGACGACTTCCGGCTCGACGGCAGCGAACTCCCCCGGCCGGGCAACCTCTACGGCGTCTCGAAGGCCGCCGGCGAGATCCTGGGGCGGTACTACCACGACGAGCACGGCCTCTCGGTCGCCTGCGTCCGGATCGGCAACCTGACGAAGGGCCACCCGCCGGTCGACTACGAGCGCGGGCAGGCGATGTGGCTCTCCTACCGCGACTGCGCGCACCTCTTCGAGCGCTGCATCGAGGCCGACTACGGCTACGAGATCGTCTACGGTATCAGCGACAACGACCGCAGGTACTACTCGCTGGAGCGGGCCCGCGAGGTGCTGGGCTACGAGCCGCGGGACAACTCGGCGGAGTTCGAGTGACGGCTGGGTTCGGACCGACCACTCGAGTGGGGCGCCTTCGTTCGAAATCGCCGGTCGATTCGTTGTTGGGTAACTGATGTTACGCACGAGCATACGATGTCGCCGACGGCGGTAGGACCGATCGGGAAACGATCGTGGATTCCACACGACGCCGCGCGATGACGCTACTCGGTTCGACCGCGACGGCGGCCCTCGCCGGCTGCGCCGATCGCTTCAACCGATTTCGCGACGATTCGACGGACGAGCCCGTCCGGGAGGGGGCGCCGTCGGTGGGAACGCCCGTCGAGACCTTCGACGACCCGTTCGAGACCGACGAGGACGAGTGGTCGGGGGCCGGCGGCGCCGCGCTGTCGTTCACGACGACCGACGTCTACGCCGGCGACCGATCGGTCGAAATCGGCGCGGAAGGGGACGCGAGCGGCCGGCTCGAGTGGGAGCCGGCGGAGCCGGTCGACCTCGCCGACCGCGACTTCTCGATCGCCGTGCGGATCGAGGGCGAGCCGGACGAGCTCGCCGGCGACGTCGACCTCCTGCTGACCGACGCCGACGGCGACGAGGCCGCGTTGCGCGCGGGGGCGTCCTCGACGTCGGTCCTGACCGAATCGGACGAGTGGATGCGGATCGACTTCGGCAGACCGAGCGAGCCCGTGGAGGAGCTCGACCGCTCGCGGATCGCCTCGCTCGCCCTCGATCCCTGGGCCCTGGAGGACCCCATCTACGTCGACGACCTCCGCGGCGTACCTCGAGCCGACAGGGCGTACGTCGTCTTCGACGTCGACAACCCCGAGCGGAAGGGCGACCTGACGTACTTTCTCGACGCCTTCCATCGCTGGGACGTCCCCTGTACCATGGGAGTCGACGCCGTCTACGCACGCGACGAGGCGGAGACGATGGGTCTCGACTGGCTGCGCGACGCGCAGGCCGACGGACACGAGGTCTGTAGCAAACTTACCGCCGACGTGGTCGAGGAGGCGGTCGGGGCGGACACGTCCGACCTGCCGTCCCTCTCGCGCGAGGAGCAGGCCGCGGCGATCGAGTACAACCGCCACCTGTTGCTCGAACACGACCTCGACAGCGGCCGGGAGACGATCGTCTACACCTACAACAACTGGGACGCCGACACGCGCGCCGCCGCGACGGAGTTCCACTCGTGGGGGCGCCAGGCCGGCACCGGATTCACCGGCCTCCAGGTGACGGAGCCGTTCGGGCTGCCGGGTCACAACATCGACGAACCCGACGTGGCGGCCGAGAAACGGAACGTCGACCGCGCCGTCGAACACGGGCTGTTTCTCAACCTGTACTTTCACCCGGAGTACGTGACGGAGGACGAACTCGACGAACTGCTCGAACACTGCGAGGAGTACGCCCGGGAGGATCGACTGGTGGTCGTGACGCGCAGCGAGCTGTCCGAACGCGTCGACGTCGTGTCGGGCGGCCGATGATCGGGGCCCGACCGGACCGCCGTCGCGTCCGCCCGGCTCGCTGGTTCGGTGGTGTTCACTACCGCAGATCCAGCGCGAACCCCGTCTTCGCGTCCCCATCGAACCCGCAATTTTCGTCGAACTCGTCCTTCCACGCCTTCTCGACTCGATCTGTGACGTGACCTCGTCGCACTCTCGCTCCGCGGCCACCGCGAACGCCGCTTCCGGGCACCTCGTTCCGAACCCTTCGCCCCGGTACACCTCGTTCCGAACCCTTCGCCCCGGTAGTACTCGCGCGTGACGACGTTCTCGATCACCGCCCACTGTCTGGGAACCGCCTCAGAATCGGTGTGATCGAGAACACGCACGTCGCGACGGGCCGATCGTCGTGTTCGACGACCGTTCGGCCGACGGTTCCCGACCGGAAGCGATCGATCGCTCACTCGAACAGGCCGTCGACGTCGCCTTCCCGGGCCTCGCGCCGCTCGACGTGCTCGGACAGCCGCCGGGAGATCACGCGCCGATCGTCCGGATCGCCGCGAACGAAGTCGAACAGCAGCGCGAGGAATTCCGAGTTCTCTCGACCCGCCTTCAGGTCGTCGAGCGCGAACTCGCCGGCGCGCTCGATGGGCTCCTCGTCGTAACCCCACTCCTCGGCCAGGATTTCGGCCGCGACGACCGTCTCCTCGGGCGAACACTCCGCGAGGGTGAGGACCTCGCCCTCGTGGGAGAGCGCGGGCGGGGGCCGGCGCTCGATCAGCTCCGGCTCGGCGGCGAGGGCGGCCAGGTAGCGCCGGACGTCGCCGACGTTGCAGCCGCGGTAGTCGGCGTCGAGTCCGTCCAGATACTCGCCGGCGCTCTCGGCGAGCCCGACCGCGCCCGCCCAGTTTCGGTTCCGGGCGTGGTGGACCGAGGCCGTGAACTGGATCAGCCCGTGGAGCAGCAGTTCGTCCGCGGTTCCCGACTCGAGGTCGAGCCAGCGATCCTCCCAGGCGTCGTGAGCCGCGTGGTAGTGGCAGTCATTGTAGACGGCGATGCCGGCCCGGAGGGCGGTTCGCATGCTCGTCGTCTCGTAGGACCGGTGGCGCCAAAAGTCCGAGCGTCCTCCCGCTCGAACGGCGGGCACCCGCGCTCAGTCGCCGCCGTCGGTGTTGCTCCCGCCCAGCTTCTCGTGTTTGTGCAGCAGCGACATCTCCGCTTTGAGGTCGACGCCGCGCTTCGCGTACCGCCGGACGCGGTAGACGTACATCCCGGCGGCGACGAGGAGCCAGACGAACATCGCGACCAGCGCGGTCGGCGCGCTGGCGGCGACCAGGAGCGTGAAGATGAACGAGATGACGACGTTACCCACGGCGACGACCTTCAACACCGGCATCGGGAGCCTGTAGAACGAAAACTCGTAGCGCTGAGGGAACACCTTCGGGAGGTTCCAGAGCGCGACGCCGGCGATCATGAAGGCGATGAAGATCCCCGTGACCGTGAGCGTGACCAGCCAGTCGAGGACGTCGACGGCGCCGATCGTGTCGATCGAGACGAAAAACGGCGCCAGCGCGATCGGCACCAGGCCGAGCAGCGCGATCGAGCGGTGGGGCGTGCCGTGCTCGCCGTGGATCGCGGCGAAGTAGTCGGGAACGACGTTGTCGCGACTGGCGCGCATGATCGTCCGCGAGTAGGAGGTCAACAGCGTGTTCACCGTCGTGGCCGCGGCGATCAGGGCGGCCAGCGCGACGAGCCCGACCCCGAACGTCGGCAGAATGCCGTGGGCGTCGGCGACGCCGGCGATCCCGCCCTCGACGGCGGCGTCGGTCACCTCCTCCCACGGGACGGCGCCGACGAGCGCGAAGACGACGGCGATCGTCAGCACGGCGACGAGACTCATCCCCACCGCGAGCACGCGCGGGATGTTCTTCACCGGATCGTCGAGCTCCTCGCCGATCTCGATGATCATCGCGAAGCCCTGGAAGGGGATGTAGAGCACCACCGCGGCGAGGAAGAAGGGCGCGAGCCCGTCCGCGAACGGCTGGCCCTCGCCGTCGGGGAACAGCGGCGTGAAGTTGTCCGCGTCGAACGAGAGGAAGCCGCCGACGACGAACGTCAGCATTCCCGCACAGAAGAGGACGACCAGCGCGATCTGGACCTTCGTGACGAGCTGGATGCCGCGGTAGTTGATCGCGAGGAAGAACGCGAGCAGCCCCCAGACGGCCGCGAGTGCACCGAGGTCGATCGGCAGGCCGTCGAGCGCGCCGGGCGTCGAGAGCGAGACGCCCAGCGCGTCGAGGAGGACGGGCAGGAACTCGGCGAACCCGAGCGCGGCGAACAGCAGGTACGACCAGACGGCGATGACCGGAATGGCCACCGCGAGCAGCCCCCAGAACGGGCCTACCAGCCGCGAGCCGTAGACGTAGTTGCCGCCGGCGACCGGGATCGCGCCGCCCAACTGCAAGAGCAACAGGATGCCGAAGACCATCGGGAAGATCGACAGCAAGATCGCCACGGTGATCGACGGCCCCGCCTCCTGCATCATCTGCGTCGGGACGAGGAAGATGCTCATCCCGATCGCGGTCCCCATCAACAGCGCGATGCCGCCGACCAACCCCACTCGGTCGGTTATCAACTTGTATTCGTCACCGGACATCGTGTCGTCCGTTAACAAAACGCCCCCGCGTCTTAAACGTACCCGTAATCCGTGGACGGTTCGAGCACTGCCGGTCGAGCGTGCGGTATCGCGGTAGCCGGATCGGGGGATCGAGCTGGCGTCGGTTCGGGCGATAGAGTTGGCGTCGGTTCGGGCGATAGAGTTGGCGTCGGTTCGGGTGATCGACCCGGTGCCGAATTGGCCGGGGTCGATCACGCGCTCGTCGATCGACCCGTCGCGAGCGATTCGAGAGTCGGGCCTCGGTCGGGAAGCGGACCTCGGTCGAGAGTCGGGCCTCGGTCGAGAGACGGGTCTCCGAGCGACCGCGTGTCTGTTCGACCGTCAACCGAGGCTGAGGGACGAGTAGCTCGCCGCTCGCGCGGACGGGTGACTGCGGGGCGGCGGTGATGGGCGGCTATCGGCGGTCGCGGTCGAAGCCGTCGGGAGCGGGCCGGGCAGAACGGTGGAGTGTCCACTCGCAGGCGGTGTGACGGGAGCGATCCCCGGTCGGTCAGCCGCCCCAGAAGTTCTCGCGGCTACCGAGCTGCGGGCGGCTCGGACCGGCGTCCTCGTCCGCGGTCTCCTCCTCGTCGTCGTCCGTCGCTTCGGCGTCGTCATCGTCGCCCTCGTCGTCGCCCTCGGTCGACTCGTCGGGATTCAGCGGGAGGCGCTCGACCTCCTCGCCGCGGGCGTGGTTGCTGTGGACGCGGGTGATCTCGACCTTCGAGCGGGCCTCGGGGAGCACCCCGTCGACCATCACGATGAAGCCGTCTTCGGTGCGACCGACGCCGGCGCCGCTCTCGTGCATGTCGACGATGTCGACGACGACCTCCTCGCCGCGCTTTACGGGCTGGGTCTTCAGGTCCTGAATGGGCTGGTTGTAGTGATTACACCACTCCTTGCCACCCCGGTCCCCGTAGTGCTGACAGCCCATGCCAGCGATCCGCTCCGAGAAACTCGGACACTCGTCCGCGAGTGGACAATCTGCCATACGGGCCTTACCGGCGGCAGCGTTAAACCGCTTGCGTAATCGTCTCCGGGCCGGATACGGGCCGCCCGCCTCCGTGCGGGAGCGGCCGGAATCGCTCGGACGCTCGGGCGACGGTGACGAACGCCCGCCGATCCGCCGCGCGGGCGCCCGGCCGATCAACTCGTCTCGCGTGTTCGCCGTTTCGTAAAGATTTACGGTCGGGACGTCCCAGTCGTACGTGATGAAGATTCTCGTAACGGTCAAAGAGGTCGCGACCGTCGACGACGAGTTCGAGATCAGCGGCACCGAGATCGACGAGCGCTATCTCGGTGCGGATCTCAACGAGTGGGACGACTACGCCGTCGAGGAGGCCGTCCAGCTCCAGGAGGACGGCGTCGCCG
>SKPV01000202.1 GCA_007119345.1 Halovivax sp. | reverse complement strand
GGACGCGCTCGTCGAGTTCGCGGACGAACGCGCCCGTCTTACCGAGGCGGTGGATCAGCTCGTCGCGGAGCTGGTCGCCCGTCGTCTCGACGGGGACGAGTTCGACCTCGTACCGGCGCTGTTCGAGGCCCTCGGTCACGGTCGCCGCCTGTCGCCGGGCGAGCGTCGAGCCCCGCGTCGCCAGTCGTAGCCGTCCCCGCGTGTTCATAGTCGACCGTCCGGGCCGGGGGTACGAAAAGCGCACGCTCTGAGCCGACACCTGACAGCGCAGCCAGGTTTCCCGTCGAGGGGTCGCCGGTCGACGGTTTACGGCTTCAGCAGACTCAGTCCCCGCCGAACGCGCCCCGCGCGGCAAGTTCGTCGAGGGCGGCCTCGTCGTAGCCGAGGTCGCGGAACACCTCGCGGCTGTGCTCGCCGAGTCGCGGCGGCGGGGACTCGAAGCCGCTCGTGGCCCGTGCGTAGTTGAGCGGGTGCTCGATGACGGGAATCTCGCCCCGGTCGGGATCCTCGATCGTCGTCACCGTTCCCCGGGCCTCGATCTGTTCGTTGTCGAGGGCGTCGGCGACCTCGTAGACGGGGCCGGCCGGGATCCCGGCCTCCTCGACGAGGCGCTCGATCCACTCGTCGGTCGTTCGCCCGCGGAACGCCGCCGCGAGCTCGGTTTCGAGCTCGCGCATGTGTTCGACGCGGTCGGCGTTGGAGGCGAACCGGTCGTCGGTCGCGAGGTCGGCCCGGTCGAGCGCCGCACAGAGCCGGTCCCAGAGCCGGTCGTTGAGACAGGCGACGTTGAGGTGGCCGTCGGCGGTCTCGAACGTCTGGTATGGCGCGAGCACCGGATCTCTGGTGCCCATCCGCGACGGCGACTCGCCGGCGAACACTTTGCCGGCCTGCTTGGTGAGCCAGGGGAGGGCGGCGTCGAGCATGCCGAGGTCGATGTACTCGCCCTCGCCGGTCTGCTCGCGCCGGTAGAGCGCAGTGACGATGCCGAACGCGGCCCACATCCCCGTGATGAGGTCGGTCATCGGGAGCCCCACCTTCACCGGCTGACGGTCGGGCTCGCCGGTGACGCTCATGATGCCGCTCATCCCCTGGACGAGCAGGTCGTAGCCCGGCCGCTCGCGCCAGGGGCCGGTCTGGCCGAACGCCGAGATCGCACAGTAGACGATCTCGTCGTTGTGTGCACGGATGGACTCCTCGTCGACGTCGAGGCGCTCGGCCGTCCCCGGCCGGTAGTTCTGGAGGAAGACGTCGGCCTCGCTCGCGAGGTCGTACAACGCCTCCCGGCCGGCCTCGCTCTTCAGATCGAGCTCGACGCTTTTTTTGCCGTAGTTTATCGTCCAGAAGTACGGCGACTCGCCGTCGATGAACGGCGGCCCGGAGTGGCGGTTGTCGTCGCCGGCGCCCGGCCGTTCGACCTTGATCACCTCCGCACCCTGGTTGGCGAGCATCAGCGAGCAGAAGCCACCGGTGACGAACGTCGTCAGGTCGACCACCGTCACACCGTCTAAGATCCGATCGGAAGAGCCGGTCATGAATACGGTATACTCAGTCAGGCTGGCCAAAAACCTTCCCTTCAGCCGCTCAGTGACTGGGCCTTGCCAACGTCCCGTCATGAGCACACCGGTCGGTACCAGGACGATGCGTGCGACGTCGACGGTGCGTGCGACCGGCCAACGGGGTGAGAAAGCACTTTATCCGGTCGGCATCTCCGTTCCGACCATGGACGAGCGTGACGCCCGGATCCTGTTGGCCATCTCCGAACAGGAGACCGGTAGTTCCGAACGGATCGCGGAGGCGACCGACATCCCGAAATCGACGGTCCACTACCGGATCCAGAAGCTCCGCGAGGCGGGAGTTATCGCAAACGACCGCTTCGAGTTCGACATGGCCGAACTCGGCCTCGACCTCGTCGTCATCTCCGAAGTTATCGCGACCTACGACGAGGAGTACCACTCGCGGGTCGGTCAGAAGCTCGCGGACGTCGAAGGCGTCAGGCAGGTGTTTTTCACGATGGGTGAGGCCGACTTCGTCGTCATCTCGCGGCTCACGGACCGCGACATGATCGAACGACTGTTCGAGCACTTCGAGGCCATCGACGAGGTTCAGCGGACCCAATCACGGTTCGTCATCTCGACGATCAAGGACCGGGCGAACTCCCTCGACGGCTACGAACTCGAGACGCTGCTCGGCGACGACGAAACCGAGGACGGCGACTGAGCGCGGCTGTTAGCGCGCGTTCGGTTGTCGATCCGAACCGACCGCCCATCGTGTCGGCGGGGGAATCTCGTTCATCGTGTCGGCGGGGGAATCTCGTTCATCGTGTCGGCGGGGGAATCTCGTTCATCGTGTCGGCGGGGGAATCTCGTTCATCGTGTCGGCGGGAGAACGCCGACAATTGCGACAAAGAGACGCCGCCCGTTCTGTGGAGATGGCGACATACTCCCTCCTGTCGACCGCTCTTCGTCCGCACTGTCCTAGATCGGGCCGACGAACTCGACGACGTAACCGTCCGGATCGTAGACGAACGCGGCGCGGCGATCTGCCGCCTCGAACGTCGTCGGCTCGAGGTGGACGCCACAGCCCGATTCCGCGACGACGCGGTCGAACGTCTCGTCCGCGTCGTCGACGGCGAGGGCGAGGTGGTCGATGCCCGCCGGCTCGACGGTCCGCTCGCCGGCCGGATCGTATTTGAACTGGATGGCGCCGCCGTCGTCGGTTCCGACGTAGTAGTTGACGACGCCGTCGTCCGTCGTAAACTCGCGGAGGAACGTGAGTCCGAGGACGTCCTCGTAGAACGCCGTCGATGCGTCGAGGTTGCTCACCCAGATTGCCGTGTGTGCCACGTGCATACGTCCGAAATCGCCGGAATCACCTTATACGTGTTCCCGGCTCGCCCGTGGCGAGAGTGCAGCGCCGGTTGAAAGAAGAGCTGCCGAACGGTATCCAACTCGAACGTGTAAAATCGGACAAAGTTTAATAATCGACGAACGGTTGACGGAGGTATGCCGATAGCACTCGACAGAGACCGGTTCGTCGACACCATGCGCGAGCAGGCCGAGATCGGCGCCACGGACGGCGGTGGC
>SKPV01000174.1 GCA_007119345.1 Halovivax sp. | reverse complement strand
TCCATCTTGATCAGGTCGTTCTCGACGCCGAACTTCTGTTCGCTCTCGATCTGCTGTTTGACGAGCTCGATCGTGAACGGCGTCGCCACGACCGGCGCGTTGTACCGGTGGGCCAGCTTCGAGATGGCGCCGATGTGGTCCAGGTGGCCGTGGGTCGGCACGATCGCCTGGACGTCGCCCTCCAGATCGGACATGACGCGATCGTCCGGGATCGCGCCCATGTCGATCAGATCGAGACTGTGCATCCGTTCGGTCTCGACGTTGTCGTGGATCAGCACCTGCGACAGGTTCAGCCCCATGTCGAAGATGACCACGTCGTTACCCGCGCGGACGGCGGTCATCTGCCGCCCGACTTCCTCGTAGCCGCCGATTGTTGCGATTTCGATTTCCATTGTCGTAGCACTGAAAGCCGCCCTTGGCGGACTCCCATCGAAACGGTCCGCGGACTCCCGGTTCGTACGGCCCCGGCGTCTTGCAGCGCGTCGGCCTCCCGCTATACGACCCCGACCACGGCACCGCCGTGGCCCGATCGCACTTGCCCGCGGGTTTCGCTACGGTAGCCTACACACCCGCTCGGTATAAACGCAGCGGGTTGGTCGTCGCGAACTCGGTCGACGGCACCGGCGAGCCGTCCCGGGACGGTGACCGCGAGCCCAACAGTTAGGGCCCTCGCGCGCCCTCTCGCCGGTATGATCAGATCGTTCGACGGCGCGAAACCGGAGATCGCCGAGTCCGCCTACGTCGACGAGAGCGCGGTCGTCGTCGGCGAGGTCACGATCGAGACCGACGCGAGCGTCTGGCCCGGCACCGTCCTGCGCGGGGACAACGGTCGGATCGTCGTCCGCGAGGGCGCGAACGTCCAGGACAACGCCACGATCCACGAGGGAAGCGAGATCGGTCCGTACGCGACCGTCGGGCACAACGCCATCGTCCACGGCGCGACCGTCGGCGAGCGGGCGATGGTGGGGATGGGCGCGGTCGTGCTCGACCGATCCACGATCGGTCGAGAGAGCCTCGTCGGGGCCAACAGTCTCGTCACCGAGGGAACCGAGGTGCCGGCGTCGGTGCTCGTCGCCGGGACGCCCGCCGAAGTGATCAAGGAAGTCGAGGACTCGCCATGGAGCGGGGCCGGCGACCACTACGTCGGGCTGGCGAAACGCTACGAGGAGACGTCGGAGGTGGTCGAACGAGGGGCGGTCGAACCCGACGAATGAAGATCCGGGGGACGCGGTTTCGTCGGTCGAACCGCGGGTCGATCAGGATACCGTCGTTCCTGGACCCTCGCCCGCGAAGAATCCGTCCAACTGGTCCACGCCGAAGATTCCGGCTTCCGCGTTCAGCTCGCAGAGCGCGCGAACCTTCGCCGCCATCCCGCCCGTCACGTCGGTCGCGTCGCTCTCGCCGAGGAGCGTCGCCACGTCCTCGTAGCGTTCGATCCGATCGACGACCCGATCGTCCGCGTCCAGCACGCCCGGCACCGTCGAGCAGAGCCCGACCCGTCCGGCGCCGAGGGCGTCCGCCAGCTCGACGACCAGCTCGTCGCCGCTAACGACGGTCGTTCCCGCCCCCTCGTGAGCGACGAGATCGCCGTGCAGGACGGGCACGAACCCTTCTTCGAGCAGCGCCGCGACCTGGCCGGTCGGAAGCGAGAGGGTCCCGTCGGCCGAGCGGTGACCGGCGGAGAGCGGATGCACCGGAACCGCCGGGACCCCCCGGTCGATCAGCCGGTCGAGGACGAATCGGTTCAGCGTCGTCATCGCGCCGTGGATCGCGTGGACGGCGTCGATCTCCCGCGTGCCGGCGGTCGTGCTCACCCCGCGCTCGCTCGCGTGGTGGTGGCCGAAACTGCCGCCGCCGTGGACGACGACGAGTCCGTCGGCGTCGTCCGCGTCGATCGCGGCCGCGATCGAGTCGGCCGCCGCGTCGAGCGCCTCGCCGTCGAGCGTCTCGGGGCGGTCCTTCTCGGTGATCACGCTGCCGCCGAGTTTCAGGACGACCGTCATTCGAGCCGTTTCACCCCCTCGTCGGCCAGCTCGGCCCGGAACGCGTCCTCGCAGCCGGGGAGGTACCGCAGCGCGGTCTCGGTTTCCGCGGTCGGATCGAGCGCGACGACGCAGCCGCCGCCCCCGGCGCCCGTCAGCTTCGCGCCGCGCGCGCCCGCCTCGCGCGCGGCCCACACCATCTCGTCGAGCGACCGCGAGGAGACCCCGAGAGCGGCGAGGAGTCCGTGATTGAAGTCCATGAGCCGCCCGAGTTCGTCCAGGTCGCCGGCCGCGAGCGCGTCCTCGCCGTTGCGAACGACGTCGCCGATCGCCTCGACCGTGTCCGCGGCGAAGTCGTACTCCTCGCGCAGCGACCGAACGCCGGCGACGAGCGCGCCCGTGTCGCCGGCGCCGCCGTCGAAGCCGACGACCATCGGCAGCTCCGGCGACGCGAGCGGGCGACAGTCGTCGCCCTCGACGCGGACCGCACCGCCCATCGCCGAGCAGAAGGTGTCCGCGCGGGAGGCCTGGCCCTCCTGGACGGCGTGTTCGGTCCGGTAGGCGCGGTCGGCGAGCTCCTCCCGGGGGAGGGTGACGCCCAGTTCGCGCGTCGCGGCGTCGATCGCCGCCACGACCACCGCCGCCGAGGATCCGAGCCCGGCGCCCAGCGGGATGTCGCTCTCGATCGTGACGTCGAAACCGGCCGCCGGCTCGTCGGTCACCTCGCGGACCTGCGCGATGGCCTCGTCGACGTAGCCCATCGCCGCCTCGATCAGGGACTCCGAGACGTCGACGTCGGGCCGATCGTCGGTGCGGCCGCCGTACTCGACCGTGAAACCGTCGAGGCTGAGATCCTCCGCGTGCACGCGCAGCTTGTCGTCGTCGCGGCGCTCGACGCCCACTCGCGCGCGGCGCTCGATCGCGCACGGGACCGCCGGTTCGCCGTAGACGACGGCGTGCTCCCCGAAGAGGTAGACCTTCCCGGGGGCGCTGGAACGAGTCATTAGCGGACGATTCGCCCGTTCGGGCTTAATTGCTGCCTTCTCGGTCCGCCGGAGCGTTCACGACCGATCCGTCGCGGGACGCGCGTGGGTCAGAAGAGGAGGATCGAAAGCACCTGGTAGATCAGCCCGAGCGCGAAGATCGCGATCAGTGCCGCCGTGGCCATTACCACGACGGGCGGCACCCGTTTTTCTTCGAACGTGAACAGCAGGTCGCTCATGATCCGTGATCGGTCAGACCGGAAGGTAACTCTTTCCGTTCGGTCCCACCGCTCGCCGGGCGTCGTGCGGTCGCAGAATCGTCACGCCGGTGCGGACTGGTAGTCCGAACGGCTCACGCGAAACGCGTCGTCAGACGATGCTCTCGAAGTCCTCGAGCGCGTAGGTCGGCTCGGCGCCGCGGCGGTCGAGGGTCTCGTTGGCGAGCAGCCAGTAGACCACCGAGAGGGCCTTGCGACCCTTGTTGTTCGTCGGGACGACGAGGTCGACGTTGCTGGTCTGGTTGTTCGAGTCGCACATCGCGATGACCGGGATGCCGACCGTGATGGCCTCCTTGACGGCCTGGGCGTCGCCGATCGGGTCCGTCACGACGACGACGTCCGGCTCGATGTAGCCGGCGTACTTCGGGTTCGTCAGCGTGCCGGGGATGAAGCGTCCGGTGCGGGCGCGAGCGCCCACGGCCTCGGCGAACTTCTCGGCCGGGAACCGACCGTACTGGCGGCTCGAGGTGACCAGGATCTGTTCCGGCGCGTAGTTCGCGAGGAAGTCCGCGGCCGTGCGGATCCGTCGGTCGGTCTTCGAGACGTCGAGCACGTAGAGGCCGTCGGTCCGGACGCGGTGGATGAACCGCTCCATGTCCTTCGTCTTCTGCTGGGTCCCGATGTGGACCCCGGCGCCGAGGTAGTCCTCGACGGGGATCAGGAGGTCGGCCTCCTCGTCGCTCATCACGTCGTCGTCGAGGGCCGGGCCCTCGTCCGCTGGCTCCTCGGCCTCGGCCTCCTCGGCCTCGGCGGGCTGTTCGTCCGCGGGATCGACGTCCTCGGCGGGATCGGCGGCGGGACCGGCTCCTTCGGCCGGCTCCTCCTCGATCTCCTCCTCGGCGGCGTCGAGCCCCTCCTGGGATGGGTCGTTCTCTGTCATATCGCGTCGTCCTCGATTCGAATCAGCTCGTTCAGCTTGGCGGTTCGCTCGCCGCCGACGGCGCCCGTCTTGATGAACGGGGCGTCCGTCGCCACGGCGAGGTGTGCGATCGTCGCGTCCTCCGTCTCCCCCGAGCGGTGTGAAACGACGGCCGCGTAGCCGTTCTCCCGGGCGAGTTCGATGGCGTCGAAGGCGTCCGAGAGCGTCCCGATCTGGTTCGGCTTGATCAAGATGGCGTTGGCGGCCCCGCGATCGATCCCGTCACGGAGGCGCTCGGTGTTGGTGACGAACAGGTCGTCGCCGCAGATCAGGGTCCGGTCGCCGACGCGGTCCGTCAGGTCCGCGAACGCGTCGTAGTCGTTCTCGTCGAGGGGGTCCTCGACGTAGACGAGATCGTACTCGTCGACCAGCTCGGCGACGTAGTCGATCTGCTCGTCGGTATCGCGGTCGACGCCGGTCGACTCGTACGCGTACCGCTCCGCGTCCGCGTCGTAGAGCTCGGCGGCCGCGACGTCGAGACCGAAGCCGATCTCGAAGCCGACCTCGTCCTCGACGATCGACGCCGCCTCGTCGACGATCTCGAATGCCTCGCCGTCGTCGATCGACGGCGCCCACGCGCCCTCGTCGCCCTTGCCCGCGGGCTCGCCGCGTTCCTCGAGCAGGTCCGCGACCGTCGCGTGGACCGCGGCGTTGGCGAAGACGGCGTCGGCGACGCTCGGGGCGCCGACGGGCGCGGCCAGGAACTCCTGGATGTCCGTCGCGTCCGCGGCGTGCTCGCCGCCGCCGACGACGTTCCCGAGCGGGATCGGGAACGAGTTGCCACGGAAGGTCCCGCCGAGGTGCTGGAACAGGGGAGCGCCCAGCACGTCGGCGCCGGCCTTCGCGGCGGCCATCGAGATCGCGACCGCGCTGTTGGCGCCGATCTCCGAGAAGTCGTCCGTGCCGTCGGCGGCCCGAAGGATGGCGTCGACCTCGCGCTGGTTGCCGGCGTACGCCTCGCCGACCAGCCGCGGGACGGCCCGCTCGCGGGCCTCGGCGATCGCTTCCCCCGGCGGGCGCTCGATCGCCTCGTACTCGCCGGTGCTGGCCCCCGAGGGTGCCGCCGCCCGACCGAAGCCGCCGCTCTCGGTGAGCACGTCGGCCTCGACCGTCGAGTTGCCCCGGGAGTCGAGCACCTCGCGCAGCCGGACCTCGGTGACCAGCGTCATCTGCGATCCGGCCCCCGGTTGACGGTGAACGGGAGCACGCCGGCGTCGTACTCCTCGGCCGCGATCAGGATCGGTTCCGTCTGGTCGGTCTCGATCAGTACGGGGGCGCCGTAGGACACTTGCAGCGCTCGCGCACCGAGGATTCGGGCCTTCTCGTAGCGGTTGTATCGTTCCTGTTGCATGGCTACTGGTACGGCGAGACGACGTCGACGAGGTCGGTGTGCGAGACGAGCATCCGGCGACAGCAGTACCGGTCGACGCCGAGGTCGTCCAGCACCGCGGCGGGATCCTCGTCGCCCTCGCGGGCGCGCTCTTCGAACTCTTCCCAGTGCTCGGCGACCACGTTGCCGCAGGTGAAACACCGAACCGGGACCATCATACCTGGCTCACCTCACCGGTAGGATTTCTGGTAGCGGGCCCGGGCGCCGGGGCCGCCCCACTTTTTCGATTCGGACTGGCGCACGTCGTTCACCAGCAGCGAGCGGTCGAACGCCATGAAGGCGTCGCGGAGTTCGGCGTCGTTCGTGTGCTGGACGATGCCGCGGGCGATGGCGGTGCGGACGGCATCGGCCTGTCCGCTGATGCCGCCGCCCTCGACGCGGACGTCGATGTCGATCCCGTCGCGCAGCTCGTCGCCGGCGATACGGAACGGTTCCAGCATCTTCAGCCGAGACATCTCCGGTTCGACCAGCTCGACGGGCTGGGCGTTGATACGGACCCGACCCTCGCCCTCGCGTACCGTGGCGCGGGCGACGGCCGTCTTCTTCTTACCGCTCGTGTTCGTTACCATGTGGCGTTCGCACCGAGTTGTTCGGAGACTTCGCCCAGGTGGACGAAGCGGATGTTCGAGAGTCGATCCAGCGACGTATCCGGAAGGATCTCCGCCTCGCGGTCGTCGTCACCCTCGTAGGGATCGCCGACGTAGACGCGGACGTTCTCGAACGCCTCGCGCCCGCGCGTCTTCTTATACGGCAGCATACCGCGGATCGCCCGCTTGAAGATCATGTCCGGGCGCTTGGGGTAGTTCGGTCCCCGGTCGGACCCGAGCTGGACGCGGGTGCGGTACGTCTCGAAGACGTCCTCCTTGTCGCCCGTGATGACCGCGTCCTCCGCGTTGACGACCGCGACGCGCTCGCCGTCGAGCGCGCGCTGGGCGACCTCGCTCGCGACGCGACCCAGGATGCAGTCCCCGGCGTCGACCACGAGATCGGCGTCGAATTCGGCGAGACTCATGCGATCACCCGCACGTTCGATCCCTCTGGGTTCTCTTCGAGCAGCTGCTCGAGCGGTACCGTCTCGCCGACCTGATCGATCTTCGTCGCGGCCGACGACGAGAAGTCGACGGCGGCGACGGTGACGTTCTTTCGTAATCGGCCGCTTCCCAGCACCTTGCCGGGAACGACGACCGTCTCTTCCTCGCGGGCGTACCGCTCGATCCGCCCCAGGTTCACCTCCGCGTGGTTCGCTCGGGGCTTCTCGAGGCGGTCCGCCACGTCGCGCCAGACGTCGGCGTCCGACGATCGGGACGCGGACTTCAGCTCGGCGATGAGGTCGGTGAGCCTCGGATTAGTCTTCGTACTCATTGATATCCTCCGTCGTACTGCGATCGTGCACCCGCCGCTCGCGGTGGGGCCGGTGCGAAGAAGTGCGCGTGATGCAGGGAGCAGGATTTGAACCGCCGGGAGACGGTCGGCCTCGCATACGCTCGACCGCTGGGACTCCCGTGGCTCAAACCTGCAGTTCCATTTTTTCGGCTCTCCCGTTCGGTCGAGCCGAAAAAATGCAGGGAGCAGGATTTGAACCTGCGGACTCCTACGAGACAGCGCCCTGAACGCTGCGCCGTTGGCCTGACTTGGCTATCCCTGCTCGCACTTCCGTCTACCCGCCGCCCCTTCAAACCCCTTTCGATCCCCGGTACGGGTCGGTCCGCGGCCTCGCGGCGACGCGGTCGCGGCGCTCGCCGTTCGCCGGCGGACGCCGTCTCGTGGGGAGCGGGGTGGCGGGTCATCGTTCTATAGCTGTACCGCTTCTTCGAGTTCCGCCGCGCGGACGTCGAGGGACTCCGCCGCCCGAAGGACCAGCTCGTCCACGCTGAACGACCCGTCCGTCTCGACGTGGAAGACGAACGCGTTCGGCACGTCCTCGACGGTGACCTCCTTTCCGGGGTACCGTTCGGAGAGGTCGTGCCCGAACGACTCGGTCGGGACGAGCTCGCCGTCCTCGGTTTCGATCACGCCGCGGATGGTCCGCGGTTCCTCGTCCGCGAATTCGGGGAGGTCACCCTCGACGGTCACCCGCTGGAGGTGCCGGTAGCCGACGGCGACGCCTCCCTGATGTTTCGCGTGGTTCTTCCCGCGGTTCGTGACCGCGTCGGCCTCGGCCTCGAGGCGCTGGTCCTCCTGTAACTGGATGATCGGGACGTTCTCGTCGGCGGGCCGGACCAGCTCCGGCTCGCTCGAGACGAGGTCGCCCGAATAGGCGGTGGCGGGCCCCTCGACGTCGATCGAGAGCGTGACGGCGTCGTCCTCGCCGAACTCGCCCTCGGGGGGCGTCGTCAGCGGGATCAGCCCGAGCCGGAGCGCGAGCTGCTCGTCGAACATCACCGACGAGTTCTCGACGAACCGGACGGTGTCGATCGCCATGGTCGGGACGTCGGCGATCATCGCGCGCCGGATCCCGTTGGCGAACGCCGGCGTCACGCCGCGAACCAGGAACCGCGCCTCGCGATCCCCGCGTTCGACGAACTCGACGTCGTAGTCGGCTGCCATGGGTCTAGTAACCGCCCTTGCCCTTCGGCGCTCGCGATCCGTCGTGCGGGATCGGCGTCACGTCCTCGATGCGGCCGATCTCGATGCCCGACCGCGCCAGCGCGCGGATCGTCGCCTGGGCGCCGGGGCCCGGCGACTTCTGGAGATTGCCGCCCGGACCCCGCACGCGAACGTGCAGGCCCGTGATCCCGGCGGCCTTGACCTCCTCGGCGACGGACTCGGCCATCTGCATCGCGGCGTACGGCGAGGCCTCGTCGCGGTTCTGTTTGACCGCCGTTCCGCCGCTGGACTTGGCGATCGTCTCCGCGCCCGTGAGATCGGTGACGGTCATGATGGTGTTGTTGAACGATGCGTGCACGTGGGCGATGCCCCATTTCTCGTCGTCTGCCATTTATTGACCCTCCGCGCGTTCGGGGTGGAGATCGTCCGCGAGCGGACTGTTCTCGTCGAACTCGACGAGGTTCTCCTCGTCGGTGTCGACGACGTACGACGGGATGCGCGTTCGCCGACCGTCGACGACCACGTGTCCGTGCGTGATGAACTGGCGCGCCTGCTGTGGCGTGTTCGCCAGCCCCTTCCGGTAGGCGACCGTCTGCAGACGGCGCTCGAGGACGTCCTCGATCTCGAGACCGAGGACGTCGCCCAGGCCGTCTTCCTCGTCGAGGACGCCGACGCGCGTGAGCCGGCCGAGGAACTCCTCGGTTCGGCGCTGGACGACGGGGTCGTCCTGGGCCTGGGCCAGCAGGTCGCGAGCCTCGCGACGGTACGAACGCAGCTCGGACTGGGCTCGCCAGAGTTCCTCCTTGTTCTTCAGGCCGTAGCGGTCGGCCAGCGAGTGCTCGTTGGCGATTCGCTCGCCCTGGAAGGGGTGATTCGGCGTCTCGTACTGTTTGGTGTCAGTGCCGAGCGGCATCACTCATCACCCTCCTCGGCGGCCTCTTCGGCTTCTTCGCGGATCTGTTCGACGTTGACCCCGATGGTGCCCTCCGTTCGACCGGTGGACTTCGTCCGCTGGCCGCGGACCTTCTGGCCGCGCTTGTGGCGGACGCCCTTGTACGAGTCGATCATCTTCATCCGGTTGATGTCCTGCTGTCTCGTCAGTTCGAGGTCGTTGCCGGTCTCGTGCGTCGTTTCGCCGGTGTAGAAGTCCGTCGGACGGTTGGTCATCCAGTCGGGAACTTCGTCGGCGAGTCCCTCCACGAGTTCGACGACCTCGTCGATCGTCTCGTCGTCGAGCGCGCCGAACGTCGCCGTCCGGTCGACGCCGGCTTCGTTCGCGATGTGTCGGGCGGTTCGTCGCCCGATGCCTTTGAGTTCGATCAGCGAGCGCTCGACGGACTTCGTCCCGTCGAGGTCGGTCTGACCGATGCGAACGAAGTACCGGAGGTCTTCGTCGTCTGCGGTGTCTTGCGGTTCTTCCTCGCTCATGTATCGTGTCTGGTCTGTGGTCACTGTCGCGTCGCCGGGAGCCGGCGCCGTCGACGGTGCGATCGTGGTGGTACGGACGTCGTGGCGGGGATTCGAACCCCGGAGGCTTGACGCCACATGGTTAGCAACCATGCGCCTTGGGCCGCTTGGCTACCACGACACCGTGGTCTATCGTCGCCCTCTCGGACTCGGGGGCGAACCCCCTACAGCGTATCGTACCCGAAATTACACCCCGTCGGGTACATAAGGGCAACGAAACGTCCGGGCCCGACCGGCGACGGTCCCGTCCGCGAGTGCGCTCACTTACACTTCCGCCGGCCGCACCTGGCGCTCGCCCGTGCCCAGCGCGACCGTCGCGAAGAAGACGGCGATCACGAGCGCCACCAGCGCGGCGTTCGACTCGCCCGTGGTGACGACGGAAACGATCGCGAATCCGATCCCGGCCGAGAGGACCCCGACGGCGAGGCTCGAGAGGATCCTGGCGACTTCCAGGCGAGTCGTGTCCGCCTCCTGACCGAGTTGCCGGCCGAGGTCGCGAGCCGTGTGACCGAGGTCCCAGGCGAGCACCGCCGCGACCGCTCCGACCAGCGTCAGCGCGGTGCTCCCCGCCGCCACGCCGCTCTGGAGCACGGCGACGAAGACGACGAACGGGCCGAGATCGAACGCGAACGTCGTTCCCCGGGTGATCGCGGCCCAGAGCACGGCGATGCCGAGGGCGCCGACGCCGAGCGCGGTCGTCGACCCGAGGGCCGCGGTCCCGGTCGCGACGACGGCCGCCGCGAGCGCGGCGCCGCCGGCCACGGTCGTCGGAAGCCTCGTCGGTTCGGTCACTCGCGATCACCCGCCCCGGTCCGCGACAACGCCTGGTCGATCGTCTCTTCGGCTCGCCAGTCGATCACCGGAATTCCGGCCCGGCGGAGGTCGAACCGACGGATTCGCCGGGCGGCGACGGCCAGCTGTTGGCTCGTCGTCCGGTCGGCCGTCGGATCGGGGCTCACGACCACGACCGGGTGGCCGTACGCCTCCAGGCGCCGAGCGATCTCCACGGCGGCGTCGTCGTTCAGTGGCGTGAACAGGACCACCTGCGTTTCCCCGGACAGGCGCCGACGGATCCGCCGGAGCTGCCCCATCCACTCGACGCTCGCCGACGGCGGCGTCGCCGAGAGCTGGGAGTGATTCGCGAGCAGCCCGCGGAGCCGATCGACGTGGTTGTGGCCGGAACCGGGCGCCAGCCAGCACTGGTCCACGCCGTCGGCCGCCGAGAGATCCCGGACCGTCGGGCCGACTGCGGCCAGGCCGACGAGGTTCCCGGACTCTAAGAGCGATCCGGCGATCCGACCGCAGGCCTCGACCGACCGATTCACCGCGTGATCGGCCCCAGCCTCCGGAGCGACGTAGGCTTCTCGGCGGGCGTCGACGAGGAGGAGGACGCGGGCGGCGCGCTCCTCGTCGAATTCGAGCGTCGCGAGTTCGCCGGTGCGGGCGTGACGGTTCCAGTCGATCCGATTCATTGGGTCGCCGCGGCGGTACTCGCGCACCGAGTGAAACGCGTTTCCGGGACCGCTGTCGCCGGTCTCGATCGTCGAGCCGAACGCGTCGGCCTCCGGACGAAGCGGGACGGCAGCCGTGAGCGGTTTCACGCCGGGATCGCACTCGACGATCGTCTCCGCGCCGACGTGCCACGATCGTTCGACCGACTGGAACGGATCCCGCGTGATCACCAGCGCCGGATCGAACCGGTGACGACCGCGGACCGCGGTAACGGTGTAGCTGTAGGACACCGCTTCGGACGCGCGCAGGGCGGTTCCCAGTCGGGGCGAGCCGTCGGACACCGACAGGTCGCCCGGGACGCCGTCGACGAATCTGACGTCCGGGAGGAGTCCGCCCGATTCGTTGGTGACGGTGACGGTCACCTCGACCTCCTCGCCCGGCTCCGGCGTCACCGGTTCGACCGTTCGCTCGACGTCGATCGTCGGCCTCGGCGCGTCGAACAGTCGAGACGCCCCGGCGTACCCCATCCCGACCGCGCCGGCGAGGACGACCGCCGACGACTGTGCGAACATCCCGACGGCCACGGCGAGCAGCGCGACGACGCCGATCCCGTGCCAGTAGCCCGTCTCCAGGCGCCGGCCGCCGATCACGCCGTCGACCCGGTCGTCGGTCGTTCGCGGGGCCGACCGGTCCTCCGGCGCCGTTTCGAGTTCCGTCGCCGATTTCACGTCCTCGCCGGACGCCTCGGAACTGATTCTGGCGAGCGCCGTCGCCGTCCGTCGAACCGCGATCTCGTAGGCCGATTCGTCCGAGACGCGTTTCTCGAGACCGACGCGCAGGCTGCGGAACGGGAGGGCGTAGATCACACGCAAGAGCCAGGAGCGCCACGTCCGCGGTTGGTCCGGGAGCCCCAGACGCGTCGAGAGCAAGCCGGCCGCGTACGGATCGTCCGTCCAGGTTCCGTCTTCGAGTTCGTTTTCGGCCGCCGCCGGCGAGAGGCCGCGATAGCGAGTGAGTACCGCAATCGCCGCACCGTGGAGCCCCTCGACCGTCCGTTCGCTCGGGCTCGTGTGCCCCGTCGACCAGGATCGGAACTGGTCGACCGCACCCGTGAGCTCCGCCCCCGGGACCGGCACCTGGCGAGCCGATTCCGGTTCCGGCGTCCGCCGGCGAGATCCCGAACCGCGTCGCATGGCGATCGACCAGACCGCACCCATGAACGCGATGCTCCCCGCCACGATGACCAGCGCGACGGAGACGTCCATCGCCGCGACCCCGGTGAGGAACGCGATGCCGACGCCGAACGCGGACGCGGCGACGACCAGAGCCAGCGGTCGAACGATCATCGACCATCACCCGACCCTCGCTGGCGCTCCGTTCCGTACGCGTTCTCGATCCGTTCGAGCGTCTGGACGGCCCGGTCCTCCCGGATTCGCGTCGTCTCGGCGGCGCCGTACCGGACCTCCTCGAAGAGTCCGGTCAGCTCCTCGACGTGGTGGCGTTCGAGGCCGGCGTCGACGGCGGCGTCGGCGAACTCCCCCGGCGTGCAGGTGGCCGGACGGTCGACGTCGAGTAACTTCGTCATCTCGAGCCACGCCCGGTAAATTTCGTTGTCGAGCTCGCCCGGGTCGCTCTCGGTGATTCGGTCGACGGCCCTCCCGGCGGCGTCGGCGATACCGGCCACCTCTCCGCCGAGGACGTCGACGTCGGGCCCGTCGTCGTCCTCGCGTTCCCCGAACGGCGCGAAGCGGCCTCTGGTGTAGAGGAGCACGAGCCCGAAAACCACGAACCAGGCGAAAAACGGCAACAGGAGCGCGATGACCATCGTCACCTGCGGGTCTCCGCCCGTGACGTCGCCGACGGGTTCGGTCACCGCGGCGGCTCCCCTGGATTCGTCCGGGCCGTCGCCACCCACCATGTCGACCAGGAACACGACGCCGGCCGCGACGGGAAAGTACAGCAAGATCGCGACGAGCGTTCCGACGGACGTCCGCATGATCGCCTTGAAGTGTCGTAACAGGTACAGCGTCGCGACGATCGCGACCGCCGCCGCGACGACGGTGGCGATCCAGACGACGACCGTCGGAACGTCGAGCGGGGCGACCTCGGTCGCTCCGTTCGACCCCGACCCCATCTCCTCGGCCGAGCCGCCGCCTTCGAACGGGGACGAGGCGGTCGCCGCGGCGAGGGCGACGGCGACGATCCCGAGCAGGGCCGTCGCGAGCTTGATGGCGGAGCCCTTCCGTAGCACGATTCGAGGTTCATACCGCTAACAAATAAGTTCGATCATCCGCGCCGATCAGCCCGATCGAACGGATACGAAGTCGAGACCGACGAAACCCGTCGAGCGCCGGTCGAGCGCGGTCGACACCGTCGAGTACCGGTCGAACGTGGACGACACCGTCGAGTACCGGTCGAACGTGGACGACACCGTCGAGTACCGGTCGAACGGAGCCGAACCAGACCGACGGTTCGGACCGACGACCGCGAACCGTACGCTCGGTCCGAAAGCCGCGTCGACGGCCACGTCCGCGGTCGGCGATGGCCTGGAGTTAAATACAGCCGCCCAGTGTTTCCTGACAAGGACGTGCGACATCGAACGACACTCGTCAGGGTGGCGACAGCTATCGTCGGGGTCCTCGCCCTGGCCCTCGCCGCGGCGACGCTTCCGGAGCTCGTAGACGTGGGAACCGAAGGGGTCGGCGACGGTCCGAACGGAGACGGCGAAGGCCCGGCCGAGCCCGGGCAACCGGGGATCGAAGAGCCGGGCGAAACCCAGGAAGGCGCGCCGTGGTTCCTCGAGTATCTACTGCTCGCGCTGGTGATTCTCGTCACCGGCGCGCTCGCCTGGTACCTGGTGTTCGAGCGGCGCGAACTTGCCAAGCTCGCCGCCGTCTGCCTGGCCGTCGCCGCCTTCGTCATGTTCATGATCGCCATCATCGGCGAGGACGCGGCCGCGCTCGTCTGGGAAGCGTACGAGACGGAGCCGCCGGAGGAGAGAGAAGCGGTCGGCGGCGGCGGGGGTCCCGGATCGGACGGTACGGATCTGTCGACGTTCGAGCTGCTGATACTCGCGACCGCCGCCGCGGCGACGATCTTCGCCGCGGGCGTCCTGTTCTCCCGACACTCGCCGGACGGCGAGTCGGATCCCGGCGCGACGGCCGACGAAGAGCCCACGGACGTCGCGGGCGTCGGCGCCGTCGCCGGGCGGACCGCCGACCGGATCGAGTCCGGCGCCGACGGCGGGTCGCTGGACAACGAGGTGTACCGGGCGTGGCTCGAGATGACGCAACTGCTCGACGTCGACCGCCCCGAGACCGCCACGCCGGGGGAGTTCGCCGACGCCGCCATCGACGCCGGCCTCGAACGCCACCACGTCGAGGAGCTGACCCAACTCTTCGAGGAGGTCCGGTACGGCGCCGCCGAGTCGACCCCCGAGCGCGAGGAGCGCGCCGTGGAAACGTTACGGCGGATCGAGGCGGTCTACGGGGACGACGAACGCGACGCGGTGCGCGTCGGTGATCGCGGGTGAGCCGGAGCGTCAGGCCGATCGCGTTCTGGCTCACCCTGGCCGGGGTCGTCGCCGCGGTCGCGATCATCGCCGGACAGCTCGAACTCGGCGCCCGCCAGAGCGTCGTCGCGATGATCGGCGTCCTGGCGCTGGCGACGGCGGTCACCTCGCTCGAGGAGGGACGCACGGATCGCGACGAGGCGACGACTCCGGAGACGGAGCGTCGGGCCGCCGTGCCGGTGCCCGGGACGTCGGTCCGGGACGGAATCGGGGAGTTCGGTCCCGGTCGCGGGAGCGGCGGTGGCACCGTGCACCTCGTTCCCGGACTCAGGAGCGTCGCCGTCGCGGCTCTCACCAGGTTCCGGGGCGACACCCCGGACGAAGCGCGATCCGCGCTGGAGGCGGGATCCTGGACCGCCGACGAACGCGCGGCGCGGTTCCTCGCGACCGGAGAAGCCGCCCCAGAGTCGCGCCGGGAACGGGTCGCCGCTCGACTGGGGCGAGCCGACCCCTACGCCGAAGCGCTCGGTCGAACGGCGAGGGCCATCACGAGGATCGGATACGGCGGCGACGACGGGGGGCTGGCTGCCGACGAACGAGCGACGAGCGACGAACGAACGACGTCCGAAGACGAGGGCAACCCCGCCGGAGATCGCGACCGATTGAGCAGCGCGCGGACGGCCCGTCGATCCGCATCGGGGATCGTGGAAGTGTTCCACCGGGAGACGAACCACTGGAACGGTATCGGCGTGGTGGCGCTCGCCGCCCTCGGACTCGGAGCGATCGCGGAGTCACCCGGGCTCTTGCTGGCCGGCGCCGTCGGCGTCGGCTACGCCGGCTTCGCCCGTTCGATCACCGCCACCGCGCCCGACCTCGGCCTCGAGCGGACGGTGGACGTCGAGCAACCCGAGCCGGGCGAGGAGGTCGAGGTGACCGTCACCGTCACCAACGAGGGCGACGGAATCCTGTGGGACCTTCGGTTCGTCGACGGCGTTCCCGGCGGCCTGACCGTCGTCGACGGCTCTCCCCGAGTCGGGACGGTGCTGCGCCCCGGCGAATCGGCGACCGTCGAGTACACGCTGGTCGCTGAGCCGGGCGAGCACGCGTTCGACCCCGGGCTCGCCATCGTCGGCGACCTGTCGCGTTCGACCGAACGGGAGTTCCTCGTCCCCTGCGAGACCCCGATCCGCTGCGATCCGACCGCGCGGCCGACGGACGCGACGGTCCCGCTGCGGCCGTCGTCGTCGACCTTCGCCGGCCGGCTGACGACCGGCGACGGCGGCGCCGGAACGACATTTCACTCTGTGCGCGAGTACCGCCGCGGCGACCCGATGAACCGGATCGACTGGAACCGCCACGCCCGCACCGGCGAACTCGCGACGATCGACTTCCACGAGGAGCGCGCCGCCCGCGTCCTCCTCCTCGTCGACGCCCGCCGAGAAGCCTACGTCGCCCCCGGCGACGGGGTTCCACACGCCGTCGATCGGTCGACGACGGCCGCCGGACGCCTCGCGACGACCTTGCTCGACGCCGGCGACGCCGTCGGGCTGGCGGCGATCGGGACGAGCGATCGGCGGGAAGGGAGCGACGACCCGGCGGACGCCTGCTGGCTCCCGCCGTCGTCCGGCCCGGACCACCGCCTTCGACTGCGAGAGCTACTTCGCGCTCACCCCCAGCTCTCGTCGGCGATGCCGCCGCCGTCCGGTCGGTGGGTCGCCCAGGTCAGCCGGATCCGGCGACGCCTCTCCGCCGAGACGCACGTCGTCCTGTTCACGCCGCTGACCGACGTCGTCGGGACGATCGTGGCCAGGCGATTGGCCTCCCGGGGACACCCGGTCGTGGTCGTGAGTCCGGATCCGACGGCCGATCGCACCGCGGGCCAGGTGATCGCCCGCGTCTGCCGGCGGATCCGCCGCCACGACCTCCAGTCGATGGGGATCCCGGTCGTCGACTGGCCGGCCAGGGAGCCGATCGACGAGACGCTGCTTCGACTCGATCGACGAGGTGGCCCGCCATGACGGACGCTCCGCGACCGGTCGAGGCCGCGTCGATCTCTCGACGACCGACGACGGTCGCGGCCGGCCTGTCCGTCGGTGGGGCTGCCGTCGTGCTCTCGCTCACCGCGACCGGCGGGCCGCTCGCGCTCGCCCTCGCCGTCGTCGGCGCCGTCTGTCTCGGCCTGGGCCTCCACCTCGGACGCCATCGGGTCGTGGACCTCGCCGCCCTGATCCTCTTCGGCGCCGTCGCGCTGACCGGCCTCGCGGCGCCCCCGGAGGCGACGCTCGTCGCCGTCGTCGCGGTCGTGGTGTCCTGGGATCTCGGGTGCGCGGCGATCACCCTCGGCGCACAGCTCGGTCGCGTGGCGGAGACCGCTCGCCTCGAGGTACGGTACGCGGCATCGAGCCTGGGGGTCGGTCTCTGCGCGGCGACGCTGGCCTACGGCGCGTTCGTCTGGGGTGGCGGACTGTCCCTGGACGCCGTGGTGGTCCTGCTGGTGGTCGGCGTCACCGCGACGATCGCCCTCGGCGTGCGGCGGAACTGAGCCGCCGGTGGATACGCTCCTCCCGCAGCGTGGACGACCGAGAGAGCCCGAGCGAGTCACGGGAGACGCCGAGTACGGCGCGGGGTCAATCGGCCGACGGCTGCACGCCCACGTACTCGTCGTTCAACTCCCACTCGCCGTCCTCGTTCCGAATCATGTACTCGCCGTAGTACGGAACCCGGTTCGCGACGACCTCGCGAAAGGCCTCGCGGATCTCCGGCTTCGTCATCTCGCCCATCGGTCGGAGGTCGTCGTTGCGGTTGAGACAGCCCTTCAGATAGCCCTCGTGGGTCACCCGAACGCGATGACAGTTGGCGCAGAAGGTGGGGTTTTCGACCGGATCGACGATCTCGACCATGCCGCCGTCTCCCTTCCCGCCGCCGATCCAGTAGCGCTTGCGGTCGTGCATCTCGCGACGCTCGATCTCGTCGGCCCGCTCGGCCAGCCAGTCGTGAACCCGCCGGATGTCGATGTTCCACTCCGGTTTGCCGGTGAGTTCGGGCATGTACTCGATCAGCTGCAGCTGGAGACCGTCGTTCTCGGCGACGTGGTCGACCATCTCCGGGACGTAGCCGGCGGTGTGCTCGAAGACGACCATGTTGAGCTTGACGGGATCGAGGCCGGCGTCGAGGGCCGCCTCGACGCCCTCGAGTACCGCATCGTAGGCGCCGCTCTTGGTGATCTGGGCGAACGCCTCCGGGTCCAGCGCGTCCTGGGAGACGTTGACGCGCTCGAGACCGGCGTCGACGAGGGCCGGAGCGCGGCCGGGGAGGAAGGTGCCGTTCGTCGTCAACGACGCCGCCATCGAGTCGGGCGTTCGGGCGACGATTTCCTCGAGGTCCTCGCGGAGCATCGGCTCGCCGCCGGTGAACTTGACGGCCTCGACGTCGAACTCGGCGGCCACCTCGAGAAATCGGACGACGTCGTCGGTGCTCATCTCGTCGTCCTGGGGGTCCATCGGACCGCGGGTGTCGCCCAGCCCCTCGTTGTGGCAGTAAACGCAGTCGAAGTTACACCGATCGGTGAGCGAGACGCGAACCCCCGTCACCTCGCGCCCGAACTCGTCGGCGAGCATACCACCGTGTTCTCACCGGACGTGCTTAAATTCGTGCGGCGAAGTCGGCCGGGCGTAACCGAACTCGGTTACGTCGTTCGACGTCGAACCGGCGAGAGAATCCGAACGGTCGGTTCGGACGATACTTTTCGATGGGCAGTCCTCGGTAATTGGCTGTGGATTTCCAAATTCAGATTCGTGAATTGGCCCTTCATATTTCTAGTTTTGCACAGAGATTAAAACCTTGTTTTCATCTATTTATCTGGGATCTGACTATCGTCACAGACGATGGCGCGTAGTTCGTCTCTGAAGGTGTCGTGATGTTGGTCGAGGATGACGATGTCGCTCTTGAATGCGGTGAGAGTACAACCTAAAGGTCGTGTGCGGTGTGGATAGAACTCACTCTCGTTTCAAAAGTCATCGTCGGTATTTGAATCGGTGTACGCCTGCAGGCGTTTGTATTGTGGTAGCATATTACTGTACTCCTCGTTTTCGTCAGGGTCAGGGGGCACGATTGATCAGCTACGGCGATGGTTGGACAGTCCGATGTAAAATCATTCAATTATTACCTGATGTATCCTAAATTTTGAAGATGTTCTTCTAGATCCTCGTCAATCTCCTGAGTTTTTCGAGTTTGAATATTTTCATCAGAAAATCGTTCAAATATTTCTGTGACTAGGTTTGTTGATCCATTATCTATCTGTTTGAAATCAAGTGCGCTTGAAATATGTAGTACGACTTCCCGATTAGTAGTTTGCGCGTATTTTCGGACTCCATCATCATGTCGTTTGTATACTGCCCTCCACGGGCCACAAAACGCGTCAATATTCTTAATATTGTACTTGGTGGCGTCCTCTTTGAGCAGTCTATACGCCGATGTGACGACAGGGCGATCAGTAATAAGTGGATCACTAGACAATGTATCCTGTGCTGTTTCAAGTATCAGGTCTGGTAGATCTGTGAGGGATACAGGCTGATCTATCACTGATGAACCTTGACTAGGATGCCTAACTAACAGCGGGACATGCGTAAGCACTTCGTGGATTCCCCAAGAGTGCCCTCTGATTCGAACACGTGGATCAATTTGGCTATATTCACCAAAACCTTCGCCGTGATCACTAGTAATAATTATGAGCGTATCATCAATTCGTCCCCGCTCAGAAAGATTTTTTATCAATTCAGAGACAATAGTATCTGCCTGATGGATAGCCCCGTCGTAGAGATTTTCAAGTTTCTCAACCCTCCCCCAACCCTCACCAGCGAGGTTTTCCCTTCTTGATGGCTTGTTTTTGTTCTGGATTTGCCAGTCCTCGCTTGACGCCCATCGGTCGTGATCGTTGTCTGGCTCATACGGTGAATGAGCATCCATGATGTTGATGCAAGCTGCCCATGGAGAACGTTGCTGACCTTCCCAGTCAAGAAACGCGGCAACAAATTCACCGCCATGAATAGATTTCCATCCTGATTTCGGATCCCCTAATCTTCGATCAACGGCAGATACACCATTATGATAAAGTTTCTGTCCGATATTCAGAGATGATTTGAGTTTTTTATCTGATTGTATATATCTACGCAAGTGACCCTGTAATCCCGTGATATCTCCCTTTCCCGGATAATACGCCTCTTCAAACCAAGGATATCTTTCCTTTAATGATTTGTACGCGGGGTATTTAGGACTGTAGACAGTCTCGAAGCATTCGTCCAAATTTGAGGCGCTTGAAATAATTCTATTGTTTGTAAACAGTCCAGTAGCATATCCGCGGTTTTCGTTTAATTTTGCCCAAACAGTTGAATCTGTCTTGATTTGTGCTGTATGCTGGATAGCCCGATGTTCCTCAACGTGGCGACCAGTGAACATACTCACATGACTAGCGATACTGTGTATCCCTGGTGAACGGGCTTGTTTGTAAACTTTAGCGTTCTCTGCAAACTCTTCAAGAAATGGTGTTGTTTCTCTGGAATATCCATGCAAGCTTGTGTTTTTAGCTCTTACTGAATCCAAAACGACGAGTAATACATTCATTCTTATTCTCTTTGACTAGGTTGTACGATATTATAATTACCGGGTATATGTCGATCTTTGGCCTGTTAACGGACAATGTGATACTTGGGGCGACAACTTGTTGATTCGTCAACTCTGATCATGGGATACACAACTATTGCAGGTGTGTGAATGGCCACCGTCATTATATCTCATATAATAGAGTGTGAAACAAATCGAAAAATGCTAACTGCCTCTATTCAATGCGGTCTACATCAAAGTATCCTTCATGGGCGCAGAACTTAGTTCACTAATGTCCTGTTTTAAGTGCCAAACTACTGTATTGTCAGGATAACGTGTCTCGGGAACCGGATATCGACGGGCGAACACCTCGTCACTTTCTTGAGCCAGCGAAAGACTCAGACGATAGCGAGGACGACGTTGACCGCCCCACCATAGACGACTTCGACACCTCCGCAGCCCGGTCATCCGGACCATCGCTCATCACCCAGATACAAGGCAATCTCGACTTGGAGACGCAACTCCTCCGGTACCTCAATCAAGGTCTCTCTCCCGAGGAGGCTGTCGGGAAACTTGACCTTTACACGGGCAGCGTTCCGTTCTGAAAGTTCGACAAGAAGTGGTATAAACTTGACGAAGAGGACCCCGCTCGCCTGTTCTTGTACCGTTTGCTTAGTGTCTTGAAGGACTATGCCATCGAGGACGAACTAAAGCACGGCGCAGCCGAACACCTTGGCCTAAACGACGTTATTACCGAGAATACTATCGAGAGTATCAGCGAGAAAGTGGAGGCACAGACCGGCCCAGACGTGAGCCACCGTCTTCGAGAGATTATTGAGCGGTTGGAAGACAACGACGAGATCGTGACGCTTCCCACCGCGACCCCGGACGGTCGTGGTGAACCCGAACTGGTACTCATCTCCCGGGAACTACGGAAACTCGCGTATCAGTTCATCCAGTTGGACCGCGACGAGTCACGGGTCACCTACCCGAAGTGGCAGTTATTCAAGCTGATGGAGATGGCCGGACTGTGTAACATCCACCCTAACGACGCCGAAGCCTCGCTCTAATTCCTGCCGTACTTTTACTACCGGGACGCGCCGGGGTTCAAAACGCTCCGGAACTAGCTCCGCAAAAACGACATCTTTGAACTGCGGAAGATGTACCTCGCCGCCTTGGAGCGCCTAATCATGGTTCTCGACGAGTACGGCTATCTTCCCGACCGGTCCGACTTGACAATGGATCTGACCAACCTGATGTGATATGGTCGCCACTCGACGGAAAAGGACGAGGACGGGAAGCGGCTTGACCGAGACGATATCTCGCACGAGGACCAGCCCATCGGTGTCGAAGGCATGGACCAGAAGGCTGGTTCGTCCTTCGCATTTCAAATCGCCAGTATCAGCCTCGCCAATGTCAAAATGCCTGTGACGCTGGCGGCGAAGAGCATCCAGCGGCGCGGGAGCATCGAGCACCAGATAGACGAGATGCTGACGTACCCAAAGCACTACGTTGAGCACGATATCGTTTGTATGGATGGTGGGTTCTACGGCCGTGGGATGCACGACTGTCTCGAAGAACACAGCCTCAAGTTCATCAGCCGACTGCGCGCCCGAACACCGGCGATTATTGAAGACCTGAAGGAGGCCGCCATCCATTACAACATGGACTACAACGCAGCAGGGTACGACGTCCGCCTCGGTGATGTCATCCCCGAGAGTGAGGCGGAGTCGTGGCTGATCACACTGCCCTCGAAAAAGCGGTTCGAACGGGCTGAGACGGGGACCGAGGACAAGGGGAATTGGGAGGTGTACTACACGAACCTCGATCCGGAGGAGTTCGGTGGGTTGGAAATCGGGCGACGGTACCGGCAGAGATGGACGATAGAGACCGCGTATCGACTGATGAAGCACGACTTCACCGCGAAGTCTGCGAGCTAGCTACGGTGTCAGCGGGAGTCATCGCCAACATGGCGTTCATCTACAACGCGATGTGGATGGCGTCGAACGTGACGTACGCCGAAGAGAACGCCCGGCCGGTGAAAGACGACCAAGGGCGATATCCATTCACGGCCAACCAGTTCATGGTTGCCATGGTGCTCGACATGGAGGATATCGACGTTGGAGAAGTCGGCGATTTGTCAACTCGAAGTAACATCGTTCGAGAGGTGTTCGGTGACGGCTATCCGTTCCTCTTGGACGGTCATCCTGAATTTGAGAATTGAGGCTCAATTACCGAGGACTGTGGGAGCCGAACGGTCGGTTCGAGAGACGCCATCAGCCGGTAGACGACGCGGACGGCCCGACCGTTCGTCCGAGCCGACTGTCACGATTTGCTCGACACCACTCATTGGGCTGGACGTCGTGAACCGGACGTATGAGTACGATCGCCGAACTCGTCGTCCCCGCCGACGAGTTCGCCCTCTCCCGGACGCTCGAGACGGTGCCGTCGCTCGAGGCCGACGTCGAGCGGCTGGTGGCCCACGATCCGGAGCACGTGATGCCGTACGTGTGGTTCAGCACCGAAGCGGACGACCTCGAGCGCCTCGACGAGGCGCTGCGGGAGGATCCGAGCGTCGAGCGGGTCGAGTTGCTGACCGATCTGGACGACGAGCGACTCTACCGGATGGAGTGGGTCGACGACGTCGGCGTCGTGGTCCACGCGCTGACCGAAGAGCAGGCGACTATCCTCGACGCCTCGGGCGAAGGCCCGCAGTGGCGACTCCGCATACTCTTCCCGGAGCGAGACGCGCTGTCGCGGACGTACGAGGTCGCAGACGAGGAAGGACTCACCGTCGACGTCGCGCGGATCCACGAGCTCCAGGACGACCGCAGCGGCCGGTACGGCCTCACCGACGCACAGTACGAGACCCTCGTCCAGGCCCTCGAGTACGGGTACTACCAGATCCCCCGGGAGTCCGATATGGAAGCGCTCGCGGCGCACCTCGACATCTCTCACCAGGCGCTCTCCGAGCGGCTCCGACGAGCCCACCGGCGTCTCGTCACGGAGGCGCTCAACGTCGGCCCCGGCGACGTCGATGACGACGGGTCGCTGTGACCGCGGGCGTCGGCGGGGCCGCCCCGACAACCCGACGCTGACCTCCATCGCCCCGAAAGTGGCCACCCCACGCCCCGAAAGTGGTCACCCTACACCCCGAAACTGGTCACCCCACGCTCCAAAACTGGTCACCCAACGCTCCAAAACTGGTCATCCAGCGCTTCCAAGTCGAGCAACCGACGGCACAACAACTACGCCGGTCGCCACCTACACGGCCACCATGGAAGACGAGATGCTGACCGACCAGCGCACGCTCGTCGAACTGATCGAAGCGGAGGGCTGGGACGTGACGGACCTCGAGCTCACCGCCTACGAGAGCCCCTGGGCCGACGAGGACGACCCGGAGGCCTCCCTGACGATCACCGCGAGAAAGCCCTACGAGAAGGAGGTCGAGGACGACGAAGGCGACGAAGACGACGAGAGTCCGTTTCGGGTGAAGTGATCGCCGAGACGGCGAGCGTAGGCCGAGCCCTCGTTTCGATCGTCGCGGTGGTTCCGCCTCACCCCTTGATGTTGCACACCGGGAACGTTCGCGCCACCTTGTCGCCGATACCGAGCGCGTCCGAGACCCGAACGACCTCGTCGACGTCCTTGTAGACGCCGGGAGCCTCCTCAGCGACGGTCGCGCCCGACTGGGCTTTGACGTAGATCTGGTCCCGATCCCGAAGTTGCTGCTGGACGTCGCCGCCCCAGTACTCGTTCTTGGCCTGCGTGCGGCTCATGAGCCGGCCCGCGCCGTGGGCGGTCGACCCGAACGTGAGGTCCATCGAGGCCTCGCCGCCGCGAAGGACGTAGCTACCGGCGCCCATGCTGCCGGGGATGATGACCGGCTGGCCGACGTCGCGGTACGCCTTCGGAACGTCGGGGTGGCCGGCGGGGAACGCCCGCGTCGCGCCCTTGCGGTGAACGTAGAGCTCCCGTTCGGTCCCCTCCTCGTCGGCTCGCGGCCGAACGCCGCTCGCCTCGTCCGCGGAGCGTGGCTCGGCGCCGACCGTGTGGGTCTCCTTCTTCGCGATGTTGTGGGCCACGTCGTACAGGAGGTGCATGTCCATCTCCTCCCACGATCGATCGAAGACGCGCTCGAACACTCGCCGGGTGCGGTGCATGATCAGCTGGCGGTTGACCCACGCGAAGTTGATCGCCGCGTTCATCGCGGCGTAGTAGTCCTCGGCGAGCTGGGAACCCGCGGGCGCCGCGGCGAGCTCCTTGTCGGGAAGTTGCTGTAAGAGCCCCTGGTGGTGCCGTTCGATCTTCCGCAGGTAGTCGTTGCACGTCTGGTGGCCCAGTCCCCGCGAGCCGCAGTGGATGAGGACGACGATCTGGTCCTCCGAGAGTCCGTAGGCGTCGCCGACCTCGCCGTCGAAGACGTCGGTCACCCGCTGGACCTCGAGGAAGTGGTTGCCCGATCCCAGGGAGCCGATCTGGTTCTTCCCGCGGTCTTTGGCCTTCTGGGAGACCTTCGACGGGTCGGCGCCCTCGCGCATCCCTTCGTCCTCGCAGTGCAGCAGGTCCTCCTCGACGGCGTAATCGTTCTCGAGCGCCCAGTCGACCCCGCGAGCCAGGATCTCCTCGACGGTGTCGACGCCCGCCTCGACGACGCCGCCCCCGCCGAGGCCCGACGGGATATTGGCGAACAGGGAGTCGACGAGCTGTTCTTCGCGGCCGTTCACGTCGTCGTACGTCAGATTCGTCCGCATCATTCGGACGCCGCAATTGATGTCGTAACCGACGGCGCCGGGCGAAATGCAGCCGTCTTCGGCGTCCATCGCCCCGACGCCCCCCACCGGGAAGCCGTAGCCCTGGTGGCCGTCGGGCATGCAGATCGCGTACTTCGCGATTCCCGGGAGGTGAGTGGTGTTGCGGATCTGTTCGAGGGTCTTGTCCTCGCTGATCTCCTCGAGTAGCGCCTCGCTGGCGAGGACGCGAGCCGGCACGCGCATATCGCCGGTTCGGGGGAGTTCCCAGACGTACTCGCGAACCCGCTCCAGGGTCAGGCCGTTCGCGTCGAACGTGGTCATACCCGGTAGTCGGACGCGGACGCTGAAAGAAGTTGTCTCGGCGCGTCGGCGAACCGGAACGTCGAGTCGGGCGCCGGTCCGGGGTTGCCACGAGGGATTGCGGGGTCGTGTCGTGGGGATCCGGGGTCGAGTCGATGGGGATCCGGGGTCGTGTCGCAGGGATCGGGGGTCGTGTCGCAGGGATCGGGGGTCGAGTCGATGGGGAACTCCGACGTCGAATCGGAACGCGCTCCGGCGTCGATCAGTTCGTCTGCTGGCGCTCCGTCTCGCGCTCGGCGGGCGCGACGGCGACGGTGGGGTCGCCGCGCGCCCACCTGGCGTCGAGGGACCCCGGACCTCCGCCGGTGATCAGGAGCACCGACGCAAGTCCGTAGAGCCCGACGTGGGCAAGCACCGGATCGTCGGGGAGCGCGAACAGCGTCATCGTGAACACGATCAGCGCGGCCAGCGCGACCCCGCGCGTCAGTACGCCCGCGAGGAGTGCGAGACCCAGCGCGACCTCCGTGAGCCCGGCGGCGAGCACCCAGAGCTCCGGCGAGACCGGTATCGTCGCCGTCAGCTGGTAGTGGTCGACGACGGCGAGCGCGAGTCCGGGGTCCAGCAGCTTCTGACTCGCCCCCAGGTAGACGAACGTGACGCCCAGCCCGACGCGACAGACCGTCGGCAGATACCGGCCGGCGGGCCGCGCTCGGTCCTGGAGCGACTCGACCCGATCGAAGAGCGGGACCGTCCGGCTCGCGAGGGTCCCCGAGGTCCCCGCCAGCCGCTGGAGGACGTGGTCGGCGCTGGGCCGCCCGCTCCCGGCGATCGCGATCGCCGCCATCCCGCCGACCATCTCCAGCTGGAGCAACAGCAGCGGTTCGATCGCCGCGCCGACCAGATAGACGACGAGCGCAGCTACCGCCACAAGACGCGTTCCGAGTCCGAACAGCAGCAAAAAGCCGAGCAAAACCTGGAGTAGCCTGAGTTCCACCTCGACGGCCGGGCTGACGAAGTAGCCGCCGAACCCCGCCCCGATGAGCGGGATGCCGAACGAGATGCGCAGGAGCCACGGCACGTAGTCGCGATACTCGCTCATCGCGACCCGGAACGCGACGACGTCGCGTTCGCCGGGCCTGGCGTACAGGAAGACGACCGCGGCGACGAGGAGCGAAACGCCGCCAGCGAGCAGCGGGCCGACCACCGCGGGGTCCGACAGCGCGTCCCGGTAGAACGCCGCCAGCGCGACGTCCTCGCGCTCATCGACGACGTACTCTTCGTGGGCGACGGCGACGCCGCTCCAGCCCGCGAGCGCCGCGGCCGCGGCGAGCCAGCCGACCGTAACCCGTCGCCCGACTCCCATCGAGGACGCCTACCACGAACGTGCGGAAAAGGTTCGCGGGCGGCTGCAGACGGCGTGCCAGTCCGGATCGACTCGGTCCGGGACCGGATCGGGCGCGACACCCGGTCGCGATCCGGGCCGAATCGCGCTCGTTCCCGGGCCGACTCAGTTCGGGACCGCGACGCGCTCGTTCCCGGGCCAGCTCGGTTCCGGACCGGGACTCGCTCGCTACCGCATCTCGCCCACTCGCAACCCCACGTTCGATGGCCCTCGACCTCAGTCGTCGAAGACCACGTTCAGACGTCGAAGACCACGTACGCCTCCCAGCCGTCGTCGGTCTCTTCGAGGCGCATCTCGGAGTACGTGACGGCTTTCACTTCGCGGGCGTCGATCGACTCCAACGCCACGCCCCGTGCGGACGCCTCGAGCGCCCAGCGGTCGTCGTCGCTGCGGACCGTGACGGCGTTGTCGACGGGGAGTTCGTCCCTGACGTCCCGCAGGTAGATCAGTTCGTCCAGGTAGTCGAACAGCAACGCCTCGAGGGACTCCGCCTCGACGGCGAGTTCGAATCGCTCGCCCGCGTCGGGAACGGTCTCGAAGCACGCCGCGGCGAGTCCGTCCGCGACGGCCGCGAACGCTCCGTCGAGGTCGTCGGCGGCGGCCGCCACCGCCACGTCGGCCGTGTGATCGCGGAGTTCGAACGGCATTCGTCTCGAACTGCGAGCGCGACGGCGGTATGTCCGTCGATTCGTTCGCACCGGACCGAGGGGGCGCCCCCGGCGGCGGTCGTAGCGACGTGCTCGTGCCGGCTGCCGGTGGAATTATATTGACGACGATGGTAGGGTGGGACAGTGAGCGTCAACGTCGACAGTCGCGTCGTCCCTCCCGGGAGCGACGAGTACGTCGGGGAGGCCTGGTCCCTCAAAGAGGAGATCCAGGAGCGAGAGGACGTCCTGAAGCAGCGATGGAACTTCTTCTCCGACGCGTACCGACGCTCGACGGTCCACTGCACCTTCCACGACCGCGACGGCGAGGAGCTCGTGGGCTTCGCGGCGGTCCGACGCGACGGCTACATCCTCTTTCTGGCGGTCGATCCGGACTGTCGCGGCCACGGCATCGGCAAGCAGCTCGTCGCGCGAGTCGTCGAAGATCACCGATCCGTGACCTGCCACGCGCGGACGACGAACGAGAACGCCCTGCAGTTCTACGAGCACCTCGGCTTCGAGATCGCCCGCCGGATCGACGACTACTACGAGGACGGCGGCGACGCCTACTACCTCAAACTCGGCTCCGACGCCGGCCTGAGCGGCCGGCTCTCTGACCTGATCCGGCGCTGAGGCGGCCGGATCGAAACGGACTCGCCAGTCCAATACAGTTATGCTGCGCGCCCGGCGAGTAGCGGGCGCATGGAGGAGCGAACGCGGGCCTACCTGCGGGGCCGGTTCCGGGACTACTACCGCCGGGCGACGATCACGCCCCCACCGGACGCGGCCGCGCGCGAGTGGGGCTACATCCCCTGGACCGAGGGTCCGGAGACTCGCATGGTCCGCCACCGGTCGCTGCTCGACCTCGGGGACGTCGAGTCATTCCTCGAGCGCGAGCGCCCGCGCCACGTCTACTTCTCCGCGGGGCGCTACGACGACCCGGGCGCCGGTTCGATGGGCGAGAAGGGCTGGCGCGACTCCGACCTCATCTTCGACCTCGACGCCGACCACCTCCCAGGGGTCACCCTCGGCGAGGACTCCTACGCCGAGATGCTCGAAACCTGCAAGGACGCCCTCGTCCGGTTGCTCGACTTCCTCGAAGACGACTTCGGATTCGAGGACCTGCAGATCGTCTTCTCCGGGGGGCGGGGCTACCACGTTCACGTCCGCGACGAGGACGTGCGCCACCTCGACCGCGAGCACCGCCGCGAGATCGTCGACTACGTCCGCGGCATCGGCCTCGAGTACGACGAACTGATCGACCGGGAGACGGTCGCCGGACTGGGCCGGAAGACGCCCACGGAGCGCCGGCGCCTCGAGATCGAAGGCGGGTGGGGAAAGCGGATCCACGAGCGATTCGTCGCCTTCCTCGACGAGCTTCTCGAGCTGGACGACGAGGAGGCGATCGACCGCCTGCAGGCGTTCGAGGGGATCGGCGAAGGGAAGGCCACGGCCGCGCTCAACGCGGCCCGCACCAAACGCGAGGAGATCGAGGCCGGAAACGTCACCGTCCACACCGCCGTCTCCCAGCTCGCCGAGCGGTTCGCCGCCCGAACGGTCGAGGCGGAGAACGCGCCGATCGACGAGCCCGTCACGACCGACACGAACCGCCTCATCCGGCTCCCCGGAAGCCTCCACGGGGGAAGCGCCCTCGCGGTTCGCCGGATCGACCGCGACGCCCTGGCGGAGTTCGACCCGCTCGTCGACGCCGTCCCGGAGACGTTCGTCGGCCACGAGATCCGCGTCGACGTCTCCCGCGGCGGCGAGGTCGAACTCGGCGGCGACACCTTTACGGTCAGCGACGGTGACCAATCACTACCGGAGTACGTGGCCATGTTTCTGATGGCCCGCGGACGCGCCGAGAAGGAGAAAGAATGAACCTGGAGGAACTGCGTTCGGTCCAGCACACGGAGCGCCAGAAGGACAGCCTCCAGGCCCTCCGACCGTCGTTCTACCAGGATGTCGGCGAGTACATCGCCGAGCTGGAGGGCGAACGCGACCGCCTGGCCGACGACGCCGACGACCCGTTCGCCTCGCCGGAGGTGGCCCGACTCACCGACGAGATCGAGACGGCCAAGGACGTCGTGGAGGCGATCTACGAGCGTCGGATGGGCAAACTCGTCAAGCAGGCGAGCCTGGCCGCCGCGGGCATGAACGCCGACGACGAGGGACTCACCGCCGAAGAGCGCGTGCTGTTCGAGGACCTGGTCGAACGGATCCGCGAGAACAAAGCCGAGATCCTCGACGTCCTCTCCGGCCGAACGGAGGGGGCGACGGTCGACCGGGCCGGAGCCGCGGACCGCTCCGCGGACGTCGTCCCGGACGATCGACCAAGACCTGAAGGCGTCGGCGAGCGGGGCGACCGTCCGGTCCCCCCGGAGGACGCGCCGAGCGGGGGCGCGGTCGGCGGCCCGGATGGGGCGCACGCCTCGGGCGCCGACGAGGCCGACGGGGTGAGCGCCGCCGACGTCATGGGCGGCGACCCGGCGCCGTCCGACGGTTCGTTCGACGGCGGGACCGAGTCGTCCGGCGGCGCAGACGAACCCGGAGACGGTTCCCGCGGGTCGGCCGCGGACGAACGCGGTACCGCCGACTCCGGGTCGGACGAGAGCGGGGCCGACCCCGACCCCGACGGAGGTCCCTCGGACGCCCGTTCGGACGGAGATCCCGCCGAGACCGGCTCGGACGGAACTCCCGTCGACGCCGACGCCGGCGATCGAACCGCCGAAGCGGACGACGCATCCTCCGTCGACCGCGTCACCGTCCAGATCACGGCCGACGTCGGCGCGATACTGGGCGTCGACGATCGCGAGTACACGCTCGAGTGTGACGACGTCGTGACCCTTCCCGAAGAGAACGCGTCGCCGCTGATCGAACGGGACGCCGCCGAGCCGCTCGAGTGATCGGGACGGCGCGGGGCCGCGCCACTGACGCGACGCCGCCGAGCCGCTCGAGCGATCCGAGTGTGCGGGGTGTTCACAGCGTCGTGACGGCGCCCGTTCGGGCGAGTGAGACCGATAAGCATACGTCAGGTCGCTCGAACCCACCTCCTATGCTCGACGTCGGAGACGAGGCACCGGAGTTCGAATTACCGAATCAGCACGGCGAGACGGTCTCGCTCTCGCAGTTCGCGGGCCGACGAGTGGTCGTCTACTTCTACCCGCGGGCGAACACCGACGGGTGTACCGTCCAGGCCCGCGAGTTTCGCGACGCCGGGGCGGCGTTCGACGAGCACGACGTCGTGGTCATCGGGATCAGCGACGACCCGGTCGAGGACCTCGCGACGTTCGCCGAGGACCACGACCTGGGCTTTCACCTCCTCTCGGACGACGGCGGGGAAGTCGCCACTCTCTACGAATCCTACGGCGAAAAGCAGATGTTCGGCAACACCTTCGACGGCGTCTTCCGGAACACCTACGTCGTCGGCACCGACGGGACGATCGACGCCGTCTACGAGGGCGTCACACCCGATGGCCACGCTGAGGAGGTTCTCGCGGACCTGTCAACGACGCCGACGGCCTGATTCGGCGGCCGAAGGGGCCGCCGGTTCGGCTTTCCGCCGTGGCCGCGTCGGTTCGGACGTGCGACTCGCGCGAGCGGCGGCGAGGGCGGGCCCGGGACGGCGACAGGCGAGATACCGGCTCACTGGAACGCGCCGCCGGCGGGACACCGGCTCACTGGAACGCGCCGCCGGCGGGCTGTTCGGTCTCGGGTTCGGCCGTGTCGAACTGTTCTTCGATCTCCTCGTAGCGTTCGCGGGTCTCGGGAGTCACGCTGGCCGTGACCTCCTCGAGCGCTTCCTCGAAGTGCTCGCGACTGATGCGGACGTTTCCGACCGCGTCGTCCATCTCCGCCGGGTCGACCGAGTTGATGAACTCCCGGGTGGCCGCCATCGACGCCTCGCGACAGACCGCCTCGACGTCGGCGCCGACGTAGCCCTCCGTCTCGCTCGCGAGCCAGTCGAGGTCGACCCCGTCGGCCAGCGGCTTGTTCCGGGTGTGAACCTCGAAGATCTTCTTTCGCGCCTCCTCGTCGGGGACGGGTACGTGGACGTGACGGTCCAGGCGCCCGGGCCGGAGCAAGGCGGGGTCGATCAGATCAGGGCGGTTCGTCGTCGCGATGACGACGACGTCCTCTAGCTCCTCCAGCCCGTCGAGTTCGGTCAGCAGCTGGGAGACCATCCGCTCGGAGACGCCGGAGTCGCCCGTGCGCTGGCCCCGCTCGGTGGCGATCGAGTCGATCTCGTCGAAGAAGATCACGGTCGGGGCGTTCGAGCGGGCCTTCTCGAACACCTCGCGGATCCCCTTCTCGGACTCGCCGACGAACTTGTTGAGCAGCTCGGGGCCCTTGATCGAGATGAAGTTCGACTGGGCCTCGTTGGCGACGGCCTTCGCGAGCAGGGTCTTCCCGGTGCCCGGCGGGCCGTACATGAGGACGCCCTTGGCGGCCTCCATGTCCAT
>SKPV01000044.1 GCA_007119345.1 Halovivax sp. | reverse complement strand
GCGCGGTAGGCCGCGCCGTCCGCGTCGACGGCGGTCTCGACCGCCGCCTCCAGATCGAGCTCGGCCAGCGTGTCGAGGACGAAGTCGTCGCCGGGATCCATGCAGCCGTTGACGAGGCCGATCGTCTCGGTCCCGAAGTCGTTTCGGGACTTCTCCTCGCCGAAGTGCATGAGCGACGGCTCGTAGCAGCCGGCCGACTCCATCCGCTCCGCGAGGGCGTCCTCGACCTGCGCGGTCGTGATGGCGGTCCGAAAGCGCGTCCCGTATTCGGCGACGAGGTGCTCGAGCACGACGTCGAGCTTGCGGTCGGACCTGAACCACTCCGGCGCGGCGGGCCCGGAGAGGGGCCTGGTGGCCTCGCCCACCTGGACGACGCGGAGGCCGCGCTCGTACCGGCGCCAGAGCCGCCGCTCGTCCGGCGAGAGGACCGCCCGCGTGCCGATCCAGGGGACGGTGTCGAGCCGCCAGCGCGGGACGGACGGGTGCGCGTCGAGCCCGACGACCGACCGGGCGGCGCCGAAGTCCGGGACGACCCGGACCCGCCGGACGTCGTTCGCCTCGTCGAGGACGACCGACACCCACTCACGGTGGCCGGCGTCGTCGTCGCGGGCCGCGGCGTCGAGGCGGGGCGGTTCGTACGCCGTCTTCCCAGCGCGCCGTCCGTTGGCGCGCTCTTCGGCGTAGAAGATCGCCCGCGCCAGCGCCGGCGCCAGGACGTGCGCGTCGGGATCCTCGAAGTACCACTCCCGCGGGGGATCCGCGGAGATGGCGTGTGCGAGGGCGTCCCGTTCGCGTTCGGCGTCCGTCCCGGCGCCCTCGTGCAGCGAGAGCTGGACGAACGCCTCCCAGGTGGTCGCCGGCGCGTCGATCTCCCGGAGGTACGCGCCGACGGCCGCCCGGACCCGGCCCGTATCGAGCTCGTCGACGGCGAAGGTCGGCGCCTCGTCGAGGACGACGTTGTTCCCCGTGCGAAGCCCGGGTGCGAAGGCGAAGTTGTGCGTCGCGATGACGAGCGGCCACTCGTCGAGGTCGTCGTCCGGCCCCTCGCGGTAGGTCTCCCACTGGCGGATCGCCTCGCACTCGCCGTCCTCGGAACAGGGGAGGCCCGATCCCCGATCGTCGTGGGCCTCCCGATCGTCGTGGACCTCCCGATCGTCGTGGGCCTCCCGATCGTCGTGGGCCTCCCGACCGTCGTGCGCCCCCCGATCGTCGTGTGCCTCCCGATCGACGTGCTCCTCGAGGTACCGGTGGGCGGCCGAGAAGTGCATCCCCTTCCCGTCGGCGCTGCACTGGGCGTCGAGCCACTCGCTGGCGGGGTCGCCGCCGATCGTGACCTCGTCGTCGTGCTCGCCGGCGGCGACGGGACAGGCCTCGCGGCGTCCGCGGAGGACGAGGAACGACCCGCCGCGTTCCGCGGCGACCTCGATCGCCTCGTCGCGAGCGTCCCGCGTTTCGAGGAGGTGAACCACCGGCCGGCCGCCGGTGATGTCCTCGCGGGCGCCCCAGCGCGTGCTCGCGACGGCGAACGACTTGCCGAGCGCCGTCGGCGCGTCGACGACCCGGTCGTCCTCGTGGCGGACGATCTCGGCGATCGTCGCGAAGAGGCGCTCGCGAGCGTCGTCGGTCGACGGCCAGTCGAGCCCGCGCTTCGCGGCGTACCGCCGTCGCTCGGACGGCTCGAGCGCGTCCAGCCGCGCGAGCGGGAGGGTCGACGCCGGCCGTCCGGAGATCTCGACGTCGTCCGTCTCCCGCGTACGCGCGGCGTCGTCCGCCTCGTTCGAGCGCTCGGTGTCGTTCGCTCCCGGCGAGCGCTCGGCGTCGTCCGCCTCCTGCGAGCGATCGACCGCATCCACCTCGCGAGAGCGCTCGATCGCCGCGTCGAGCAGCGGCGGGCGGTCGTCGCGATCGCCGTACGGCTCGACGTCGGGCAGGTCGTAGCCGGCCTCGCGAGCCGCCCGGAAGATCTCCCGCCAGGTGTCCGCGTCGAGCCCGGTGTGGGTCCAGTCTCCACAGGAGATGATCCCCTGCTCGATCCCGACGAGGTGCAGGGCGTTGCCGGTGCAGTCGTGGCGCCAGCAGCGCCAGGTCTCGCCGCCGTCGTCGACCATGAAGTTCGCGCCCGTGGACGACCCGTGGACGGGGTGTTCGCGGCGCCGTCCCTCGGGATACCGCCGGCGGGAGACGACGTCGTGGACCCGCAGGTCGGTTCCGTCGTCGCCCGGCTCCCGGTCGGTTCCGTCGTCGCCCCGCTCCCGGTCGGTTCCGTCGTCGCCCGGCTCCCGGATGTCCCGATCGACCTGATCGCGCCGCCGTTCGGGTCGATCCGTCGGATCGCGCCGCCGTCCGTCCGCCGGAGACGGCCGGAAATCCGCGATCAGGTCGCGGAGGCCGTCCGCCTCGACGGTCGCGATCGCGTCGCCTTCGAGCGGGCCGTAGTAGTTCCCCGACGGGTGGCGCGAGCCCGGACCGACGACGAGCGACTGGGCGGCCGCCTTGACGTGACCGAGTTCGTCGCCGGTCTCGGGGTCGAGCAGCGGGACGTCCGCGTCGAGGCCCTCGACGAAGAGGAAGACGTGCTCGCTCGAGCGCGATCCGGACACCTGTCGGACCGTCTCCGGGAGCGCGTCGAGCAGCGGCGCGAGCCGCTCCGGGTCGTCGGCGTCGACGACGGCCAGGTCGCCCCGCGTGACGACGCCGTAGTTGTGGCCGGCCTCGAGGTACGCCCGGAAGCGCTCGTCGTCGGGTTCGTGGAGGTACTCTTCCGTCCGAGGGACGCGCGGCGCCTTCGCTCCGGGGTCGATCGGGACGAACGACCGGCCCAGTTCGTCGAGCGGCGCCGGGACGCCACCGCGGTGGGGCTCGCCGGCCGGTTCGGCGACGGTCCCGGTGGACGGCTCCCCCGACTCCGGTTCGGCGACGGTCCCGGCGGACGGCTCCCCCGACTCCGGTTCGGCGACGGTCCCGGCGGACGGCTCCCCCGGCTCCGATTCGGATTCGGATCCCGTCTCGCCGTCGGGGGTCGACTCGATCGAGGGCTCCCGCTCGGCGGGGACGCCGCCGTCGGTCGAGACGGACCGCTCGAGTTCGACGTCGTGGCCGACCTCTTTGCGGAGGTGGCGCTCGACCGCGTCGGTGAGCGCGACGAG
>SKPV01000070.1 GCA_007119345.1 Halovivax sp. | reverse complement strand
GTGACGCCATCTCGACGGTCCTGCGTGCCCGCTCGGCCGAGTCGATGGGCGAGCGCGCCGTCATCGACAAGGGGATGGACGCGCTGACCGAGATCGGCCAGAGCGAGTCGACGACGTTCGTCCTCCCACAGGAGCTGTCCTCGATGCTCGGTCGCTACGGCAAGCACCTCACCGGCAGCGACGTCAGGGAGGACGGCGAGCCCCTCGAGAGTCTCGACTTCGACGAGGAGACCCGCGAGCTGATCGGGCTCGACGACATCGCCGAGATCATCGGCGAGCTCGAAGAGGTCGACGTGGACGTCGAGGCGATGGAACAGGAGGCCAAGGCCATCACGGAGGGCGAAGACATCGACTCGGAGCGGCCGCCGGGATCGGACACGGAGATGACGAGCGACGTCGGGCCCACCGACGCCTCGGACGACGAGTAGGCGTCGTCGGCGGTCGGCCGACACCCGATTGCCGGATCACTCGGTCCGGGTATCCGGATCGACCGCGCCCGGTATCCGGGCCGGTGGCCGCGGCGGTCCCAGCCGTTTACTGATACATTCCCGACCCCTTCGAGCGGAAGCCACCGCCCTCATCGCCCGCCTGCTGGACCTGTTCCTGGTACTGGCTCGCGATCTGTTCCATCCGTTGCTGGATCTCTTCTGCCTTCTCGTCGAGCGGCGTCGTGTCCACCTCGAAGTCGACGAGCGGCTCGAGGGCGGTCTCGACGACGGCCTTCGCGGCTTGCGGGTCGGGCAGTTGCGGGTGGGCCTTGACGACCAGCAGCGCCGCCGGCACGTCGTCCTGGTAGCACTGACGGACGAGCGCGCCGGTGACGCCGCCGACGAGCCCCCGCTGGTCCGCGATGGGAACGTCGGCCTCGCGGAGCTCGTCCCGGATCGCTTCGGTGGTCGCGACCGCGCTCACCTCGCCGAGGGCCTCCTCCGATTGGGCGGGCGCCCCGGCGATGAAGATCGCGCGGCCGATCTCCCCGGCCACCTCCTCGATCACGCACCGGCCCAGCGGCTCGAACGCTCGCTGCGGGATCGCCATGTCGCTCTCGAGGGTCATCACCGCCGGATGGCCGCAGCCGTACACCCTGACGAGATCCCGGACGAGCCCGTCGTCGAACGTGACGACCGGCGGAAACGCCTCGGACGTGATGTTGCCGCAGTGGCCGAGGTCGAGCTGGTCCCGGAGCAGGTCGACGGCGATCGAGGCGACCAGACCGTGGCCCGGCAAGCCCTCGATCAGGGTCGGCGAGTCGGCGGACACCTCGGCGAGCTGTTCGAACGACGTGCTCGGTCGCTGGTCGGACATGGGTTGACGTTCGACCGGGGGGAGCAAGGGTGTTCCCCACGCGACGGTGCGAAACGGTGCGGCCGGGGCCGCCCCGATTCCTTCACGACCGACGGTGGGAACGAAATGGGCCGGGGCCGTCGGTCGTTCTCGTCTTGGGATCGGTGGTGCACCCTCGCTCGGAGACCTATATATAAAGTCCCGTTATGTGGGGGGAACGGATTATGCTGGTGGACTCGTAGCTTCTCCCATAGTAACATGGTGTCTGGTAGCAACAATCACAGACGGCGCGACCTGCTGCGCGGCGCCGGCGCCCTGGGTGCGACGGGGATCGCCTCTCTCGCGGGCTGTATCGGCGATCCGGACGAGGCGGACGGCGAGGACGAGGACTTCGACACCGTCCAGTTCGGCGTGCTGGAGCCGTTCACGGGCGACTTCGCCGAGCTCGCCGAAGAGCGCAACCAGGGCGAGCGACTCGCCATCGAGCACGTCAACGAGAGCGACGAGTACGACTTCGAGATCGAGTTCGAGGAGTACGACACCCAGTTGAACGCCGAAGACGGCGTCCAGGCGGCCAATCAGGCGATCGAACGCGACGAGGCCGGCTTCCTGACCGGCGCCATCTCCAGCTCGGTCGCGCTCGCGATCAACGAGGTCGCCCTCGACAACGAGGTGATCTACACGCCCGGGGCGGCGGACGTCTCCATCACGGGTTCGAACTGCAACGAGTACGTCTTCCGGTTCGAGACGAGCACCGCCCAGATCGCGGAGGTGATGTCCCAGTGGACCGCCGACGAGCTCGGCGGACGGATCATGTACTCGATCGCCGACTACGCCTACGGCCACTCGGTGAAAGAGGAGTTCGAGAACCGGATGCAGGAGCTGACCGACGACTACGAGGACGTCGAGACGGTCGAGCCGGACGCGGGAGCGGAAGACTTCGAAGCGTTCATCACGCAGCTGATGGACAGCGCCGACGACGCGGACGCCCTCGTGGTGGGCGCGACGGGCGGCCACCTCATCCGATTCCTCTCGCAGGCCCACGGCCGCGGCCTCCACGACGAGATTCCGATCGTAACCACGACCGCCTCGTTCGCGGTCGTGCGGGGCGGCGCGGGCGAGGCGGCCTACGACGTCTACAGCGGCACCCGCTACGTGCCGGACGTCGACACCGGGACCAACCCCGAGTTCGTCGAGGCCTACGAGGACGAGTACGGCGCGCCGCCGGACAACTTCTCGCGGGTCGGCTACGGCTCGATCACGATGGTGGCCGAGGCGATCCAGGAGGCGGGCTCGCGGAATCCGGCCACAGTCAGGGAGACGCTCTCCGGAATGACCTTCGAGTCGATCTTCGGAGACGTCGAGATCCGCGAGTGCGATCAGCAGGCGATGAACCCCGTCTGGATGGGCCAGAACGTCGAGCCGGACGACGGCGACGTCGCCGCGGTGGACCTCCTCGCGGAACTCGACGGCGAGGGCGCCGCGCCCGACTGTGACGACACCGGGTGCGAGCTGTAACCTCGCCCACGATGGTCGCCGGAATCATCCAACAGTTGCTGGACGGGTTGACCGTCGGGTTGATCTACGTGCTCCTGGCCGCCGGGTTGTCGGTCATCTTCGGCGTCATGCACGTGATCAACTTCGCCCACGGGGAGCTGTTCGCGCTGGGTGCCTTCTTCGCGATCGCGGTCGCCGCGCCGCTCGGCGGCGGCGTCGGGTTCGTCGCCGCGATCGTCCTCGCGCCGCTGATCGTCGGCGTCGTCGGCGTGGCGATGGAGCGCTACGCGGTTCAGCCGCTGTACGGCCGGAATCCGCTCTACCACATCCTCCTCACGTTCGGGTTCGTGATCGTCATCAACGACCTGATCTACCTGCTCTGGGGGCCGGAATCCCGATCGCTCTCGCGCCCGGACGCGATCACCGGGACGGTCACCATGCTGGGTGCCAGCTTCAGCGTCTACAACTTCTTCATCATCGTCGTCGGCAGCGCGATCGCCCTCGGCGTCTGGGCGATCCTCGAGCACACGAGGTTCGGGCTCATCATCAGGGCGGGCGCCCAGGACCGCCAGATGGTGAAGAACCTCGGGATCGGGATCGACCGCTACTACTCGCTCGTGTTCGGCCTCGGGGCGGCGCTGGCGGGCGTCGCCGGCGTCATCCTCGGCGGTCGCACGACGGTCACCCCCGACATGGGCATGGGGATCATCATCCCGGCGTTCGTCATCGTCGTGCTCGGCGGCCTCGGGAGCTTCCGGGGCGCGGTCGCCGGCGGCCTGCTCGTCGGCGTGCTCCAGGAGTCGATCCTCCGCCCGTACGTGCCGGCGCTCGAGGGGATGGTCATCTTCGTGCTGATGATCCTCGTCCTGTTGCTCCGACCCCAGGGGCTGTTCGGCTCCGAGTTCGAGGAGGGCGGCGGGGAGCTCCTGACGGGGACGACCCAAACCCTGCTCGCCGACGAGACCCGCCTCAAACTGAGCGTGGCGATGATCGCGCTGCTGGCGTTCGTCCCGCTCGGCGCCGGGTGGCTGTACTCCGCCCACTACGTCACGTTCATGATACGGATCCTCATCTGGGGGCTGTTCGCCCTCGCGCTGGACTTCGTCATGGGGTACACCGGCCTCGTCTCGCTGGGCCACGCCCTCTTCTGGGGTCTGGGGGCGTACGTGTCCGCCATCATCCTGATCAACGTGACCGGATCGGCCCTCGTCGCCGTCGCCGTCGCGCTGCTGGTCGGCGGGGCGGTCGCCTGGATCGTCGGCTACCTGTCGATCCGCGTCCACGGCGTCTACTTCGCGATGATCACGCTGGCGTTCGCCGAACTCTACTACAACGTGCTCTACCGGGTCGACGGCTGGGCCGGCCGAACGCTCACCGGCGGCTCGGAGGGGCTGTTCGGGTTCTCCGCGTACTACGGGATCGGCGGCGTCGGGATCGACTTCAGCGAGGTCGCCATCTTCGTGGGTCCCGCCTCGCTGACCGGGTCGAGCCTGTTCTACTACGTGGCGCTCGCGTCGCTGATCGCCTCGTTCCTGCTCACCCGCCGGATGCTGCAGTCGCCGTTCGGGAGCGTCCTGAAGGGGATCCGGGAGAACGAGGAACGCGTCCGGTTCCTCGGCTACGACCCGACGATCTACAAGCGACGGGCGTTCGTCGTCAGCGGCGTCTTCGCGACGCTCGCGGGCGCCCTCTTCGCGCTGACCTGGGGCTTCGTCTCGCCGGAGGCGGCCCACTGGCTGAAGTCGGGCGAGGTGATCGTGATGGTGCTGCTCGGCGGGATGGGGACCCTCTACGGCCCCGTCGTCGGCGCCGCCGCGTTCTTCGGCCTCGAGGAGCTGATCCAGCACTACACCGCCCGCTGGCGGCTCGTCCTCGGGACGATCTTCATCCTCTTCGTGATCTTCCTCCCGCGGGGGCTCGTCTCGGTCCCCGAACTGCTCGCACCGCACCTCCCCGGCGGGCCGGGCCCCGGCCCGAGGGACGAACCGACCCCGACCGACGTTCCCGCAGGAGATGGTGACTGATGGCGGCGGAAACCACGCGTGACGAGTACGGCACCGACACCCGACCGATCCTGGAGACGGACCGGCTGACGAAGCGATTCGGCGCGTTCACCGCGGTCGACGGCGTGAACCTCTCGATCCGCCGGGGCGAGTTCCGGAGCGTCATCGGCCCGAACGGCGCCGGCAAGACCACGCTGTTCAACCTCCTCTCGGGCGGCCTGGCGGCCACCGAGGGGACGGTCCGGTTCGACGGCGAGGACGTGACGGACCTCCCGCCCCAGGAGCGGGTCCGCCGGGGCATCGGCCGATCGTTCCAGATATTGAACATCTTCGGAGAGCTCACCGTCCGCGAGAACGTCCGGCTGGCGGCCCAGTCGGTCCACCGCGACGACTACGGGTTCCTGGCGTCGCTGTTCAAACCGACGGACCGCCACGACGGCATCAACGCGCGCACCGACGAGGTGCTCGACGACGTCGGGCTAACCGGGCTGGCGACGGCGGAGGCGAACGCGCTCTCCTACGGCGACAAGCGCCGCCTCGAGCTCGGGATGGTGCTCGCGACCGATCCCGAGCTCGTACTCTTCGACGAACCGACCGCGGGCATGAGCATCGAGGAGACCGAGCGAACCATCGACCTGATCGACGACGTGCTCGCGGACCGGACGCTGCTCCTGATCGAACACGACATCGAACTCGTCATGGAACTCTCCGACCGCATCACGGTGTTGCACCAGGGCGAAGTCATCGCCGAGGGACGGCCGGAGGCGATCGCCGACGACCGGGCCGTCCAGGACGCCTACCTCGGGGGGATGCTCGAATGAGCGCGGACGACGGATCGACGGCGTCCCGCCACGACCCGGCGCTCGCCCCCTTCCTCTCGCTGCACGACGTCGACGCCGGCTACGGCGAGACGCAGGTTCTCAGGGGCGTCTCCCTGGACGTGAAGCAGGGAGAGATCGTCTCGCTCGTCGGCCGCAACGGCGCCGGGAAGACCACGACGCTCCGGACGATCACGGGGGTCGTGGCGCCGACCGCGGGCTCGATCACTTTCCGCGGCGAGTCGATCGATTCGCTGGACGCGGTCGACACGGCCAAGCGCGGCATCTCCCTCGTGCCGGAAGAGCGTCGAATCTTTCCGAAGCTGACCGTCCGCGAGAACCTGGAGATCGCGGCCTACGGGGGCGCCGCCGATCGGGAGGGGCTCTCGATCGACGCGGTCCTCGACACGTTCGAGAACCTCGCCGAGCGGACGGACAACCCCGGTTCGTCGCTGTCCGGCGGCGAGCAGCAGATGCTCACCATCGGCCGCGCCCTGGTGAGCGGCGCCGACCTCATCCTCCTCGACGAGCCCACCGAGGGGCTCGCGCCGTACATCGTCCAGGACGTGGTCGACGCCGTGCGCGACCTCAACGAGCGCGGGATCACCGTCCTGCTCGTCGAGCAAAACGTCCACGTCGCCCTCGAGCTGGCCGACCGCAACTACGTCATCGACCAGGGCGAGATCGTCTGGGAGGGCAGCTCCCGGGCGCTGGAGGCCGACGAGGAGGTCCTCGACAAGTACCTGGGGATCACCGCATGACCCGCGACGACCGAACCGGGTGGCCGCCGAGCGACGTTCGGGCCTCGCCGAGCGACGTTCGGGCCTCGCCGAGCGACGCCGGCCCGCCGCCGAGCGACGCCGGGCCGGGACCGCCGAGCCGTCGCGTCCCTCGCTGGGACCCGTGACCGACCGAACCGGGCGTCCCGCGCCCGTCCGCTCCCCGAGAGCGCACACTCGAACCGGGACGACGAACGCCACCGCACACCCGACTCACGACCAATGTACCACGACATCGAAACGACGCCGCGAAGCGAGCTGCGAGAGATTCAGACCGACCGTCTCCGCGAGACGGTCCGCCGGGCGTACGAGAACGTCGACTTCTACCGCGAGCGCCTCGAGGAGGCCGGCGTCTCGCCCGCCGACATCGAGTCGATCGACGACATCGCGGAGCTCCCGTTCACGCGCAAGGAGCACTTCCGCGAGCAGTACCCGGACGGCCTCTTCGCCGTCCCCCACGAGGACGTCCGGCGGATCCAGGCGTCCTCCGGCACGACCGGCAAGCAGAAGCTCGTCGGCTACACCGACGCCGACCTGCGGGTCTGGCGGGACGTGATGGCCCGGTCGCTGGCCGCCGCCGGGGTCGAGCCGGGCGATCTGTTCCAGAACGCCTACGGCTACGGCCTCTTCACGGGTGGCCTCGGCTTCCACGACGGGGTCGAAGGGTTGGGCGCGACCGTCCTTCCGACCGGCGGCGGCAACACCGCCCGACAGATCGAGATGCTCCAGGACCTGGGCGCCGACGCGCTGGGCTGTACGCCGTCGTACTGCCTCTACCTGGCCGAAAACATGGAGGAACGGGGAATCGATCCGCAGGACCTGCCGCTGTCGACGGTGGTCATCGGCGCCGAGCCGTTCACCGATCCGATGCGCGCGGAGATCGAGGCGGCCCTCGACGTCACCGCGGTCGACATCTACGGCCTCTCCGAGCTCATCGGCCCCGGCGTTTCCGTCGAGTGCGCGGAGGTCCAGAACGGGATGCACGTCTGGGAGGACCACTTCTACCCGGAGGTCGTCGACCCCGACACGGGCGAGCCCCTGCCGGAGGGCGAGGAGGGCGAGCTCGTGTTGACCTCCCTGACCAAGGAGGCCCTGCCCGTGTTGCGCTACCGGACGGGCGACGTCACCAGCCTCACCTACGAGACCTGCGACTGCGGCCGCACGGCGGTCCGCATGGACAACGTCAGCGGGCGCGTCGACGACCTACTGATCGTCCGCGGCGTCAACGTCTACGCCAGCAGCATCGAGGAGGTGATGGTCGACGTGGACGCGATCGCGCCCCACTACCGCATCGACCTCTACCGGGAGGGTAGCCTGGACACCATGGAGATCACCGTCGAACACCACGAGGACGCCGACGCCGGCGCGGACGAACTCCGCGACCGGGTCGAAACCCGGCTCGACGAGGTGCTCAACGTCTCGGTCGACGCCCTCGAGGTCGTTCCCTACGGCCAGATCGAGCGCCAGGAGACGGGGAAGGTACAGCGGGTCTTCGACCACCGGTAGCGGGGGACGATTCGTCCTCGACGCCGCTCGGCGCCCGCGATCGTGATCGGGCGAACCTCCTGTTCCGAGCAGCGATACCCCGATACACTTCCAATCTACGAACGTTGCGTCTGCGATCGTTGCGTCCACAAGCGTTGCGTCTGCGATCGTTGCGTCCACAAGCGTTGCGTCTGCGACCGTAGCGTCTACAAGCGTTGCATCCACAAGCGTTGCGTCTGCGACCGTAGCGTCTACAAGCGTTGCGTCTACGACCGTTGCGTCTACGACCGTTGCAGCGTATTCTAGATCGCACTCCGATTTTGATCGGACGCATAACATAAATTCACTTCCGGAAAAGTACATTTGTCGAGTGGCCGTGGTACATTCCAGAATGGAGATCGGCATCCGAACCGCATCGCAGGACGACGCTGTGGAGTTGGCTGCGGTGTATCGGAACGCGTATCGCGTGAACAGGAAACTCGGCTTTCCGATGACGTCGGAGTCGGTGACCGCGACGGAAGTCGGCGAGTGGATTCGAGCGGATCACCTCTCCGTCGCTCACAGTGGAGACGACGTCGTCGGCGGGATTCGCTTACAGCGGACGGACCCTCACAGGGCGAAAGTCGGCCGTCTGGGCGTTCACGAAGCGTGGAAGGGGAACGGAATCGGCACTCGTTTGATGCGCCACGCCGAAGATCTCGCCGACCGAAGGGGCTGTGACGTCGTGTGGTTAACGACTCCGAAGAAACACCCGTTTCTTCCGGACTGGTATCGGAGACTGGGGTACGAGGACGCGGGACCGAATCCCCAGGAGCTGTGGGAGTACGAGTCGATCAGGCTCGAAAAGCGCCTCGAGGGAACGAACGCTCACGCCGTGGCGGCGAGCTCAGGTGACCAGGACCGCGCTCGCTCCGCTCGCGCGGATGCTGGTGATGCACATATGCGCTCTATCCAGTAGCACGTGATTGAGAGCGTCTGAAAAGATCGATAGCCGCTCCGGCACGGGCTCTATTCGTACTACTAATCCGTCGGACCGGTCGATGGCGGACCCCGGCGAGCAGCGATCGCCTCGAATCCGGCTCGGAACCGGGTTGGAATCGATCCCGGCAGTCCGCCGGGCTTCTCCGACCCGTTCGGATCGAGGGTCGACGGACGGCCCGTCGTCCGACCGGCGATCGGGCGCCGCTACGGCCGGTAAACGCGACCGCGGAACGTCGCCACCCGATCGCCGCCGTCCGCCGAGACGACGACCTCGTACTCTCCCGTCGCCCGGGTTTCGTGGGTCCGCGTCGCCGTCGCGGTCAGCGTCGTCCCGACCTCGACGGCCTCCAGGTACGAGACGTTCGTCTCCAGGGCGAACGCATCGTCGCCCCCGGCGTTCGAGGCCGCCGCGAACGCCGCGTCCGCGAGCGAGTAGATCGCGCCGCCGTGGGGGATCCCGTGGAAGTTCAGGTGATCGTCCGCGAGTTCCAGCCTCGTCGTCGCGGTGCCGGGACCGATCGCCGCGAGCTCGATCCCGAGACGGGCGCAGAACGGGTCGTCGCGGATCAGCGCTTCGCGTTCCGGGGTGACGCCGTCGTCCATACCTCGGTCTCGTCGGCCAGCACCAAGAATGTCGGTTTCGGAGACGCACTGTCGGTTTCGGAGGCGGACCGCCGGGACGGGCACGGACCGTCCGCCGCTCGTCGAACCGCCCCCGCTCCGCGAACGGTCGGTGAGCGGCCATCCGCACGTCGGACGGCCGGCAGAACGGCGATCCGCGGAGGTACCTTCTTGCCGAACGCTCCCGATTCGGAGACTATGTCCGAGAGCGATCCGGAACATCCGTCCGAGACCGATCCGGAGACTCCGTCGGAGACCGATCCGGAGACTCCGTCGGAGACCGATCCGGAGACTCCGTCAGAGACCGGTCCGGAGCATCCGTCAGAGACCGATCCGGAGACTAGGTCAGAGACCGATCCGGAGCGGGACCTCCGCGTGCGCCTCGACCACGTCGGCATCGCGGTCGAGAACCGCGAGAGCGTGGCCCCGGTCCTCGAGCTCCTCGGCGGCGAACTGATCGCGGACGAGCCGGCCGACGGGTTCCGATGGGTGCAGTACGAGTTCGACGGGCTGAGTCGGATCGAGCTGATCGAGCCGACCGCCGAGGACACCTTCCTCACCGACTTCCTCGAGGATCGCGGTCCGGGCTTTCACCACGTCACCTTCGAGGTGGCCGCGATCGACGACGTCGTGAACCACCTGGCGGAACGCGGCGTCCGCGTCGTCGACCGGGCCGACCGCGAGAAGTACCGGGAGGCCTTCGTCTCGCCGCGCTCGACGGGCGGCGTGCTCTTCCAGCTCATGGAGTACGAGCCCGGCTACTGCGAGGTCTACGGCGAGCCGGGCGTCGGCCACGACCTCGTGATCGACCACGCCTACATCGACTGAGTCGCCCCGGTACCGACTCCCGCTCGCGGCCGTCGGCGTTCAGAACCGTTATCGGGCCGGCTCGCCCACGCCCGGGTATGACGAGCCTGGACGGCTACGAGCACGGGACCGGCGAGCACTGCGGGTCTACGTCGCTGCGGAACCTCGCCACCCACCACGCCTGGGACTTCGACGAGCCGACGTGCTTCGGGCTGGCGTCGGGCCTCGGGTTCACCTACTTCGAGTTGCCCGAGAGCCCGCACCGCGGGTTCTTCGGCCGCCCGCTCTGGATCGAGGACGCCTACTTCGCGCACCTCGGGATCGGCTACAATCTCCACCGCGGAGAGTCCTGGGAGACGGTCGTCGACCGCCTCCGGGCGCGGACGGCGGCCGGCGACCCGGTGCTGGTCTACACGGACATCTTCCACCTCGACTACTTCGACACCGACACCCACTTCGCCCCGCACACGCTGCTCCTGATCGGCATCGACGACGAGACCGCGGTCCTCTCGGACAGCGAGTTCGACGACCCCCAGCGGCTCCCGCTCGACCGCCTGCGAGCCTCGACGGAGTCGTCGTACGTCTTCGATCTCGCGAATCGCCACCTCGTCGTGACCGACACGGAGCCGACCGTCGGCTTCGCCGACGCCGCGCGCGAGGCGATCGCCGATACGGCGAGCTACATGCTCGACCCCGAGACCAGGGACCGCCCCCTCGGTCCGGGCGAGCACGGGCTGGACGGGATCCGCCAGTTCGCCGCGGACCTCCCCGCCTGGACCGCCTACGACGACCCGCAGTGGTCGGTGCGCTTCGCCTACCAGAACGTCGAGCGCCGGGGGACGGGCGGCGGCACCTTCCGCCGGCTCTACGCCCGCTTCCTCGATCGGGCGACCGAGGAACTCCCCGAACTCGACCCCGAACTCGCCGAGCGAACGCACGGGATCGCCGACGACTGGACCGCGATCGGCGAAACGCTGAAGGACGCGAGCGAGGTGGACGAGGTGAGCGCGATGGATCCGCAGCTGGCCGAGGCGCAGGCGGCGATCCGCGACGTCGCGGATCGAGAGCGGGAGCTGTACGAGGGGCTGCTGGCGGCAGTCGAGGAATAGTCTCTCCGGCGAGTCGAACGAGTTCGTCGCGGGAGGGAGCGAGGAGATACGCCACGAAGCGGTGGGCGGGACGTGACGTCGGTGGTCGGCGTTCGGTGGTGGTCAGGTGCTGACGTGATTCGGCCCGCGACGCCCCGCCACCGTCACCTCGGGACCGAGGGATCACGTTCGTTGCGGGCCCGTTTCCGTAATTCCGATATCGGGGCGAGCGGTGGGACTCGCCTGGCTTCAGACGTCCTGGGGCAGCCACCCGCTTCAGACGTCCTGGGGCAGCCACCCGCTTCAGACGTCCT
>SKPV01000015.1 GCA_007119345.1 Halovivax sp. | reverse complement strand
GGCGGTCAACAGGTAGAACAGCCGTTCGAGCAGGAAGCGGACGTCCGCGGGCGGCAGTTCGTCGGCGAACGCCGGGCGGAGCGCCCCGAGCCAGCCGCCCAGCGTGTCGGGGGTCCGGGTCTCGGCGAGCAGATCGGGCCGGTCGGCGCTCGCGACGAGCGTCGCCTCGGTCTCCACCAGGTTGTCCGCGACGGTCCCGCCGCCGTCGGGGATCCGCGCCATCGTGTCCACGACGTGGCGGTAGAACGCCGGGAAGAATCGAAAGCCGTGTTCGCCGTGGAGCGAATCAGCCTCGTCGGCGATCGGCATCGATCGAGCCTTCCCGCCGAAGCGGTCGTTGGCCTCGACGACGGTGACGTCGACCCCGCGTTCGGCGAGTTCGTGCGCCGCCGAAAGCCCGCCGATTCCACCGCCGATCACGACTACGTCTGTCATCGACCCCCGTAGGCTCAGCAACAAGTTAACGGGCAGGCCTGACGGGAGGGGTCCCACGGTCGCGAGGGACCCCAGACTGCGTTCAACTCTGGATGGTACCGCTCCGGCCGTGCTCAGCTCTCGGCGGGTGCCCCATCCGTCGTCGCCTCGTACTTGTCCTCGAACTCCTGGATGAGCTGGCCCATCTTCGCGTACCAGTCGTTGAGCTTGCGCTGCATGTCGTCGGCGATCTGGGACGGGTCGGTCGGATAGTAGACGTGGTAGTAGCCGCCCTGTTCGTAGTTGATCTGATCTTTCTGGATGAAGCCGCTCTGGAGGAGGCGCTGGATCGACCGGTAGGCCGTCGAACGCTCGCGGTCGACGCGCTCGGCGACTTCGTCGATTGTCAGCGGCTCGTCGCTCTCGACCATCGCCCTGAAACACTCCTTGTCGAGCTGTTTGAGACCGTGGATGCACTCCAGCAGCCCCTCGCACTGCATGTCCTGCTGGAGTTGTTCCGCCATCGAGTTTGCCATGGGTACTGCGTGGACGTAGGGAGCGTGTCGGTATAAGGGTTTTGTGAGTATTGCACAATGCCGCAGCGCGGCCGATCGTCGTCCGAACCGAGCCGATCGGCTCCGGACCGTTCCCGGTGTCGGTCGCGGCTCCACTTCCGTCGATCCGGCCTCGACGGAACCGGGTGCGGTCAGCGCGCCTCACCCGAACAGATGGGTCATCAACAAGCGCTCGAGCGGTCCGGCACGGCGACCCTCGTGGGTCTGGACCATTACCCCCGTGGTATCGACGCTGTCGACCAGTCGGTTGCCGGGCCGTCCGAGGAGCCGGGCGCTGAGCCCGGTCCGGTCGACGCCGGTGACCAGCAGCTCCGCGTCGCCGACGAACCGTGCGAGTCCCCTGTTCTCGTCGTCGGTCTCGATGACCGTCGACCGCGCCGGAACGGTGAGGATCGAGATCACTTCCTCGTGGTATCGTTCGATCGCCTCTCGCTGACTCTCGGGAGCGTCCGCCGGAATCGCCTGTAACAGGTTCAGCTCGGCCCCCGTCTCCTCGGCGACCGCGTCGGCGAACAGCAGCTTCAGCGGATCGTAGGCGCCGCGGTTGGCCACGACCGCGATCTCGTCGGCGCCGTCGAAGCCGTCGTCCTCGACCAGCATGACGTCACAGGGGGCGTTCCGGAGCAGTTTGTCGGTCTCGCCGCCGAACAGCCGCTGGTGGAAGTCCGCCTGCCGGCGCTCGGCGATCACGAGGTCGTAGCCGCCGTAGGTCGCCACGTCCACGATCGCCTGCGTGTGGTCCTCGCTGTCGACCTCGCGGTACTCGATGTGGGCGTCGGTCGTCGCGTCGGCGGTCGACCCACCGTTCGTGACCGCGACGCCGCCGGACGACCGGGTCGGCGGCTCCACGGCCCGCCCGTCGGGGAACCAGTCCGGTGCCTCGTCGGGATCGGCCGGCAGCCAGTCGGGAATCTCGCCCGAGAGGACGTCGGCGTGATCCTCGGCGAACACCCGGTGGGGGACGGCGACGAACTCCACCACCGAGACGGCCGTCGACCGGAGCCGCCCCATGTCGGTCGCCATCCGGAGCATGTCCCGGCGGGCCGCGGGCGACGTTTCGTCGGTGATCGCGACGAGGACGTCGTACTCGGCGTCGGCCTCGAACAGCTCCCGGGTGCGGTCGATCGCGCGGTCGCTGACGTTCTCGCGGACGCCGGCGCGGGCGGCGCCCTCGCGGTCGACCCGCGGACGGGCGTAGCCGAGGTACCAGGCGATCGCGACGAGCGTGATCGCGATCGCGCCCGCGAACGGCACCGTTCCCATCTGGGTGAGGACGATCACGCCGCCGGCCATCCCGACCAGTTGGGTCCAGGGGTACAGCGGCGAGACGAACTCGGGGTCGTAGTCGGCGACTGCGCCCTCGCGGAAGCCGATCACCGCCAGGTTCACGAGGATGAACACCAGGATCTGGAAGGCGCTGCCGAACTTGGCGACCTGTTCGATGGGGAGGGTCGCGATCATGACCATCATCACGCCGCCGGTGAGGACGATCGCGAGCGCGGGCGTCTTGTACCGGTCGTGCAGCCGTTCGAACTGCGAGGGAACGAGTCCGTCGCGGGCCATCGCGAAGGGAAAGCGCGAGGCCGACAGCAGGCCGGCGTTGGCGGTCGAGGCGAGTGCGAGCAGCGCCGCGAGGACGATCACGATCGTGCCGAGCTGGCCGAACGCGGCGTCGGCGGCGTAGGCGAGCGAGGCCGCTTCCTCGCCGGGTTCGGGGACGAAGCCGCCGCCGGGTGAGAGGTCGGGCGTGACGCCGATCGCGACGTAGACGACCAGCACGTAGAGGGCGGTCGTCGCCAGCAGCGAGCCGATCATCGCCCGGGGGATGGTCGTCCCGGGGTCTTCGACCTCCTCGGCGACGGCGGCGATCTTGATGACGCCGGCGTAGGAGACGAAGACGAGGCCCGTCGCGGCGAGGACGCCCTCGGAGGCGAGGTCGAACGAGCCGGTCGTCTGGGCGGGTTCGACGCCGGGGAAGCCGGCGACGACGAAGTAGGCCATCGCCAGCACCATGATGCCGACGATGGCGAACTGGAGGCTACCGGTGGTCTTGGTGCTGACGACGTTGAGGATCGTGAACAGCACGGCGAGACCGAGGGCGATCGGGAGGATGTATGCGGCGAGCTCGGGGGCGACGTAGACGAGGTAGGGGACGCCGCCGATGAGCGCGAG